>JABIUG010000514.1 GCA_018700655.1 Rhodospirillaceae bacterium
CACACGGTCGTCGAGGTGGCCTGGCCCGCTGACTCGGAGGCGTTTGCTGCACAGTGGCCGGCCTACTTTGCGACGCATATGGTGCCGCTGAAGAACCACATCGAAGCACTGACCGGGATGCCCGTGGCGGATGCGGGTCTGCTGACCGGATTCCAGGCCAGCTTTGCCGAATATGCGGCCAGCATATCATCCGATGAATCGGCTCGCGCCGCGGCCTTCATTGAGGCATTGCCGGGTCTTTTTGCTGCTGCGTTTTCCGAGGTCGATATGATTCTCAGTCCGGTTATGCCTTCAGCAGGTGCGCGTGCAGACAGCTTTCACCCTGATGAGGTGTTTTCCCCCGATCGCATGTCAGCCCTGTTGGGCAACCTGAAGTTTACTGGACCGGTGAACTTCGCGGGCAATCCCGCCATGTCGGTTCCTTTGACCTGGGGAGCTTCTGACGGCCTTCCAATTGGCTCCCATTTTGTTGCTCCGCTTGGTAACGACCGGGCGCTCTATGAGCTGGCTTATGAACTGGAAGAAGCCCGCCCCCCGAAGGACTACTGGGCCCCTTACTCGGTGAAATACATCCCGGTCTGATCGGAAGCCTTGTCAGGGATACCTAACCGGCCGGTGTCCGCACTACCCTGCGTTCCTGGACCAACGCCATTCCGGCGAGCAGGACGACTAGTGCTATCCAGATCCACAGGGAATGGCTCTCGCCGAACAGTACCATGCCCCAGAAGACGCCGGTCACTGTCGTGACATAGGTCGACTGGGCGGCAAAGACCGGACCGGTGTGTTGCAGGACGTGGAGAAAGACGGTGTAGCTCAGCGCGTTGATGCTGAGCATGGCGATCGAGATCCAATGAGCCTGTCCCCAGGTGCCGGTGATATCCATGAAGGTTCCGGTCGCCAGGGCAAAAGGAAGCAGCAGCAGGGCGCCGCCAAGCTGGAAAGCGCCGACCAGGGCGATCGGGTGGACGCCGACCGGCGCACGCAGGGCAAGCAGGAGGTTCTCAATCGAAAAGCTGGTCGGCACCAGCAGGGCAAGCAATGCCCAGAGCAGGGCGATACCGCCTTCCGCGCCCATCTGGGGTATCATCAGCATGACGATAGCGACAAAACCCAGTAGCAGACCGGCCAGCCGCACGGCGGCGGTCTTGTCGATTTTCAGCACGATCGCGCCGCCGCACGACATCAACGGCACCAATGCCATCGATATGGCCAGAAACCCGGCGCCCAGATTGGGCGCGACATAAAAGATCATGCAGGTCGGCAGGGCTGTGCCGAAGACACTGCAGATAGCATAAAAGCCGATCGCGCGGGGATGGAGCGGCAGTTTGTAGCGGCGCACGAGCGCGATCGAGAGCAGCAGAATACCGCCGCCAACCCCCTGCCAGATGGTCAAGCCAATGGGATGGTGACCATCTTCACCGGCCAGTTTGGCGAGCGAGAAGAACAAACCCCAGGATCCGCCGCTGACCACGACCAGGAACCAGAACCACAGCCGTCGACCGCCCGGTAAACGACTCATGAGGCCTCGATGGTCCTTTCGACCTGGCGTTCACGCACCATCGCCATACCGGCCAGCATGGTCGCCAGCGCGGCCCAGAACAGGATGCCGTGGCTTTCGCCATGGAGAGCCATGCCCCAGAGGATGCCCGAGAGAACCGTGAAATAACCCGACATCGAGGCAAGGACCGGACCGGCGGCAAAGATCAGCGCCAGGAACAGTATGTAACTCATGATGTTGACGATGAAGATCGCCAGTACGGCCATCTCGGCATGGCTGAGCGGCCAGGTGATCGGGTACCAGGTATCGGTCGCCAGCATGATCGGCGTCATGATCAGGCCACCGGTCAGGACCATGCCGCAGACCAGCACGGTGCTGTCGGTTCCACGCGGGCTTCTGACCGCCAGAAAGACGTTTTCCATGGCGTAACCGAGGGGAACGAGCACCGCGACAAGGACCCAGATCGGGCTGGTGATGGTCGTTTGGGCGCCGGGCAGGATCAGCATGGCGACCCCGGCCAGACCCAGCGCAATCCCCAGGGTCCGCACGGGTTCAAACCGATCGATCCTGATGGCCAGCGAAATCAGATAAGCGGTGATCGGGACCATCGCCATCGTCATCGCCATAATTCCGGCCGAAACATGTTCGGCGGCGTAAAACAGCGCCAAGGTTGGCATCACCGTGCCGAACAAGCCGCAAAAGAGGTAGAGCTTGATGTGCGGTAGGTCGAGCGGGATGCGTTTGCGCCGCACGATGAGATAGATCAGAAGAATGCTGCCGGCGCCGATTCCCTGCCACCAGGTCAGCCCGTAGGGATGGGCGCCATCCTCGATCGCTGTAATTGCCAAGGCTGGGACCGTGCCCCAAATCCCGCCGCAGAACATCATGGCAAACAGAATCGCGAGGCGACGCTGCCAGGCCGGGCGTGCAGGATCAAAGAAGTTGGGCAAGATTGTAATTTCCAGGCTGGGATTAGCGGGCGAGGTATCCGGCGATGAACTTCTGGAAGTGCTGGACCGCGCCTTCCCAGAACGGAGAAAACATGGTGTCGATCCCGGCGCGTCCGCGCGTGCGGTGGTTGCGATGGACCTCTTCGACGATCGGTTTGTCCTGATCGCCAATCGTGATCCATCCGGCGATCACCTGCTCGCGCGCCTCTGAAAGGGCGGGATCATCGGCCGCGTCGCCGACAAAGAGATAATCCTTGCGCGCATGGGTCTGTTCCGGGCCGCGAGGCGTGAAGATGGTCGTGACGACGTGGTCGTGAAAGACACCGACACCCAGATTGGGAAACTGGCAGATGAACCCGCCGTTGACGTCGACATCGTCGGGTAGCCCAGGGAAATGGGGTAGCTGGGTCTTGCGCCGGACGTCGGTCACGGGTGTGCGGTCGGGATCGTCGTAATCGATCTTGCCGGTCACGCCGACGTAACGATCGTCGACCCATTCCGTGCCTGGCGTCCAGACGACATCGCCGTTGACCGCCTGGGGATGGACCCAGGGCAGGTGGTAGTCCTCGATGCCGCCCTCGATCGTGAGCTTCCAGTTTGCTTCGAACACCCGTTCGGTCGTGTCGCCATGGCGCAGGCAGTCGAAATCGAACGCGGCGTAACGCTCCCGCAGTGGCGCGACATGACTCTCAAGGGTGTCTGCTTGCCCATCCAGGTTGAGAAAGACGATGCCCAGCCAGGTCCCGGCCCTGACCGGTTTGAGGCCCAGATCGTTCTTGTCGAAGCCCTCGGCCTCGGGTTTGCCGATGCCGCCCAGGTTGGGTGTCGCCGCCAGCCTGCCGTCCAGGCCATAGGTCCAGGAATGCCAGGGGCAGCGCAGAGCCTGAAGGCCCTTGCACGGTTCGCTCACCACAGTCATCGCGCGATGGCGGCAGACATTGTGAAAGGCGCGGATTTCGCCGTCACGGTCGCGCAGGATTACAATGGGCAGACCGGCGACTTCGACCGGCACCGCGTCGCCGGCCTCGGGGATGTCGCTCAGCGATGCCGCGGCAACCCAGCAGCGCGCGAACAGGCGTTCGTTTTCCAGCGCCAGAAACGCCGGGTCGTGAAATGCGGCGCCTGGAAGTCCGACGGCCTTTTCCGCGGGCCGCGAGATTGCTTCAAGCACGTCGCGGACCATGGTTTCCATGGGGACTTGTTCGGTCAATTGGGGCTCTCCACCAGTCGGGCGCATCCTGTCACCCGGGGCCGGATGCGACAAGGTGTGCAACACGGTGCCCTCTCGTGCTATCTGCTGCGCCATGCCACCTATCCTGACCTTGCGCGATATCGTGCACCATGCCGACCGGCAAGCTCTCTTCCAGGGTGTTGAACTCGCCCTGGAACGTGGCGACCGGTTTTGTCTGATCGGGCGCAACGGCGGCGGCAAGTCGACCCTGTTGCGCATCATGGCCGGTCTGCAGGAGCCCGATCGCGGAGTGCGCTTCCTTCAGCCCGGGACCAGCATCGGTCTTCTGACCCAGGAGATTCTGGATGAGGTCAGCGGCACCGCCGGCGACTGGGCCGCAGACGGGTTGCCCGACGACGCCGGGCGTTATCGTGCGGAGGCCTATCTCGACCGGCTGGGGCTGGATGCAAACCGCGACATGGCAGGGCTTTCGGGTGGCGAACAAAGGCGTGCCTACCTTGCCCGCGTATTGGCTGCTGAACCCTCGATCCTGCTACTCGACGAGCCGACCAACCACCTTGATATCAAGGGCATCGAATGGCTTGAGGAATACATCGCCGCCTTTCGCGGAGCGGCGGTGATCGTCAGCCATGACCGTGCTTTCCTGCGGTGTGTGACCTCCGCCATGGTCTGGCTCGATCGTGGAACCCTGCGCCGTCGCGACGCCGGTTTCGAGCACTTTGAAACCTGGGCCCAGGAGGTCGCCGACGCCGACGACAAGGACAAGGCACGGATAGAACGACGGATATCGGAGGAAGAACGCTATATGGAACGTGGCGTGACGGCCCGGCGCACGCGCAACATGCGACGGGTCGCGGCCCTGTCGAGCCTGCGTGGCGAACAGGCCGAATTGCGCCGTTCGTTTCAGGCCGGTGCGACGATTGGGCTGGAGGCGGGGTCTTCTCGCAGCAATCTGGTGATCGAAAGCTGGGGCATCACGAAACACTATGGCGAGCGCAAGATCGTTGCGCCGTTTGACGCCCGCATCCTGCGGCGCGACCGGATCGGCGTGGTTGGCCCCAACGGCGCGGGCAAGACGACGTTGATCCGCCTGCTGACCGGGCATCTTGAGGCCGATGGCGGCACCGTGCGCCGCGCCGAGAACCTGCAGATCGTCTATTTCGATCAGAAGCGCGAGGCGCTTGATCCAGACAGCACGCCCTGGAAGACTCTGGCCGCAGGCAACAGCGACCGCGTCATGGTGCGCGGCGAATCACGCCACGTCGTGGCGTACCTGCGTGACTTTCTGTTTGCCGAGAACCAGGCACGCCAGCCGATCCGTTCTCTTTCGGGCGGCGAACGAAACCGTCTTTTGCTTGCGCGCCTGTTCACCCAGCCCGCCGACCTGCTGGTGCTCGATGAACCGACCAACGACCTCGACATGGATACCCTCGATCTCCTGCAGGAAGTGCTTTCCGACTTCCCCGGTACCCTGATCGTTGTCAGCCATGACCGTGACTTCCTCGACCGTCTGGTGACCGTTACCTATGGTCTCGAAGGTGACGGCATGGTGGTCCAGGCGCCGGGCGGTTATGCCGACTATCGCCGCCAGCAGGCGCGTGCAGCCGTGCCCGATCCTGAAAAGGTCGAGATGCGCAAGGCGGCAGCCAAGGCGGAGAAACTCAAGGCACGCAGAAAGCTCAGCTACAAGGATCAGCGTGAGCTTGATCTTTTGCCTGAACGTATCGCCGCACTCGAAAAGACGATTGTTGCCAATGAAGCCTTGCTTGCGGATGCAGGCCTCTTCACCCGTGATCCCGCCGCCTACAACAAGGCGGTTTCGGTCCTTCAGGCAGCCCGGAATGATCTTGAAGCAGCCGAAGAACGCTGGCTGGAGCTCGAAGAGATGCGCGAAGCGCTCATCGGTTGATCCCTTGCGAAGGCAGGGGGCCATATGCACCAGATCACCAGAAACGCGCCCTTTGTGCGTATGGATCCCAGCCTGCGCTGGGACACGGCTTCGCCTAGCCCGTAACCGGCCAGTATTCGTATTCCATGCTGCGTGCGGCATGGGCAGCCAGGCCGGGGCCGAGTTCGCGCTCGATGATGTGAAGCGCCATGTCGATTCCGGCTGAAACGCCCGATGAACAGACGATGCGGCCATTATCGGCCCAGCGCGCGCCTTCCTGGATTTCGACCGTGGGTTCGATTCGGCGCAGCCAGTCATAGGTGTTCCAGTGTGTCGTCGCCTTCTTGCCCGCAAGCAGTCCGGCTGCGGCCAGAACCTGGGCGCCGGTACAGACCGAGAGCATCAGCTCGACCTCGTTGTTTTTCTGCTTCACCCATTCGACGATTACGGGCTGGTCGACCAGGGCGCGTGTGCCGCCACCACCGGGAACCAGCAGGATATCGACCTTGGGCATCGTTTCGAACGACCAGCGCGACGTGACCAGGAGCCCGCCGACCCCGGCGACCGGCGCCTCGGTCTGGCCCACCATACCGACATCGAAATAGGCTTCTCCATCTGCTGTTTCGGCGCTGATGAAGGCCTCGAACGGGCCCACGGCATCAAGCGGCTCGAAGCCTTCGAAGATGTAGATGGCGACCGTCTTGCGTGCCATGGCGGGTGTTTCCTTCTTCTTTCTCAATGATCCCGCGGATCCAGGGCATCACGCAAGCCATCGCCGATGAAGTTGAGGCAGAAGAGTGTGGTGGCGAGGAATGCTGCCGGGAAAACCAGCATCCAGGGCGAGGATTCCATGCTCTCGGCGCCTTCGGAGATCAGCACGCCCCAGCTTGTCATCGGTTCCTGAACGCCCAGGCCCAGGAACGAAAGGAAGGATTCGAACAGGATCACCTGGGGCACGGTGAGTGTGGCGAAAACAACCACCGGGCCCAGCAGGTTGGGGATGACATGACGGCGCACGACATGGCCGGTCGGTGCGCCCATGGCCTGTGCAGCGCGCACGAAGTCACGGTGTTTCAGCGACAGGGTCTGGCCGCGCACGATCCTTGCCATGTCGAGCCATGAAACCGCGCCCAGCGCAACGAACATCAGGATCGGATTGCGCCCGAAAAACACAATCAGAAGGATCACGAAAAACATGAAGGGCAGGGCATAGAGCACGTCGACGACACGCATCATCAGGCTGTCGAGCGCGCCGCCGAGGTACCCCGCGAGAGCGCCCCAGATCACACCGATGATGACCGAGACGAGGGTCGCCGCGATGCCAAGCGCCAGTGAGATACGCCCGCCGATCAGGACACGGACCAGGAGGTCACGCCCGTTGCCGTCGGTGCCGAAGAGGTGGCGGTTGTCGGGCGACGTCTGGATGTTGTCCCAGTCGATCGCGTCGATTTCGTAGCCTGAGAAGGACGGCCCCAGCACACAGGCCAGGGCTATCAGCACCAGTATAATGCTCGAGCCGACTGCCGCATGGTTGCGCAACAGGCGCGTGAGCGCATCGCGCCAGGGCGAGCGGGGCGGTGAAACGGCTTCGTGCAGCGATAGTTCAGTCATTGCGCACCCGTGGATCGAACAGCGGGTAGAGCAGGTCGACAATCAGGTTCAGCGTGATGATCAGCCCAGCATAAAATATCACCACACCCATCACCAGCGTGTAGTCGCGGTTGAGCGCGCCCTGGACGAAATACCGCCCGATGCCGGGAATACCGAAGATCTGCTCGATCACGACTGAGCCGGTAATGATGCCGGCCGTCGCCGGGCCGAGATAGGAGAGCACCGGCAGGGCGGCTGCCTTGAGGGCATGGCCGGTCACCATGGCCCCTTCCGAGAGGCCCTTGGCGCGCGCTGTGCGGATGAAATCGGCACGCAGGACTTCGAGCATGCTGCCCCGGGTCAGCCGCGCGATCGCGGCGATCTGGGGCAGGGCCAGCGCGATCACCGGCAACACGGCATGGTTCAAGCCGCCCCAGCCACCTACCGGCAGGAGGGAGAGCCAGACGCCCAGAATGAGTGTCATCAGCGGGGCAACGACAAAGTTTGGAACGGCAATACCGGTCATCGCCAGGCCCATCACAGCGACGTCGCCCGGTGTGTTGCGTTTGAGTGCGGCCAGGGAACCGGCCAGAAAACCCAGCGTCACAGCCAGGATCATGGCGGCCAGGCCCAGCTGCATGGATACGGGGAAACCGTCACGCAGGAGTTCGCTGACCTGGAAATCGCGGTAACGGAACGAGGGCCCGAAATCGCCTTGCAGAATATTCGCGAGGTAACGCCCGTATTGCTCGATCAGAGGTTCATCGAGATGGTAGGCGGCGGCGAGATTGGCTTCGACCTCGGGCGGGACCTTGCGTTCCTGATCGAACGGGCCACCCGGCGCCAGGCGGATCATGAAGAACGAGATCGTGATGACGACAAAGATGGTCGGGACAGCGCCCGCCAGTCGTCTGACTGCGTAACCGAACACCTGAAGGGGCGCCTTGCCGGTGGCCCTCTAGTGGTCGCCGACGGACAGGAAGCGGCTGGGATGCACATCCTTGATGTTGTTGACCCAGCCTTCGACCCAGGGCTTGATCATGTGCTGGGTCGTGTAGAAATAGATCGGGATCACCGGCGCATCGGTCAGGAAGATGCGCTCGGCATCCTGCAGCATCTGGCCGCGCGTAGCCGGGTCGGTTTCGACCGCCGCGCCCTTGACCAGATCGTCATAGGCGGTGCTGGCATAGCCGGGGTCGTTCATCACACCGGCATCCGAGACATAAAGCTCGAGGAAGGTGTTGGCGTCGTTGTAATCGCCAATCCAGCCGGCGCGCACGACCTGAAAGGCCTTTTCGTCACGGCTTGCCAGGTAGGCCTTCCATTCCTCGTTGCGCAGGGTGGTTTCCACGCCCAGCGCCTGTTTCCACATGGCGGCGATGGCGATCGCGATCTTCTTGTGGTTGTCGCTGGTGTTGTAGAGGATTTCGATCTGGAGCGGATTATCCTCGCTGAAACCTGCTTCGGCATAAAGCGCCTGGGCGGCTTGGTTGAGTGCGGCCTGGTCCCAGTCGGCGAATTCCAGCACCTGCTGCTGGTAGCCCGGCACACCCGGAGGCACGAACGAAAAGGCAGGGATCTCGCCTGCCCGCGTGATGCGTTGGGTCAGAACCTTGCGGTCGATCGCCAGCGATAGGGCCTGGCGCAGTCCGACGTTGTCGCGGAACGGCGGCTCCGTCGTGTTGAACGCATAATAGTAGACGCCGAGATAGGGGAAGTTGCGGTATTCGTCGTTGAGGTTCTCGACGATCCAGTTGATCTGATCGGCCGGAATATCATAGGTGACATCGAGTTCATCAGCGCGATAACGCTGCAGTTCCTGGCCTTCGTCTTCGGTCGGGTAATACCAGACCTCATCGAGCGAAACCTCCTCGGCAGCGTGGAAATAGGGATTGGGCACCAGCTTGATATGCGACTGGGGCACCCATTCATCCATCATAAATGCGCCGTTGCCGACCAGATTGCCGGGCCGGGTCCAGGCACTGCCCCATTCCTCGACCGATGCCTTGTGCAGGGGAAACGCCATATGATGGGTCAGCATGTCGAGGAAATAGGCGGTCGGCGCCTTCAGCGTGATCTCGAGTGTTCTGTCGTCGAGTGCGCGAATGCCAAGCTGGTCGAGATCGGTGATGTCACCTGCGACCAGCGCTTCGGCGTTTTTTATGGGATAGAGAATGAAGGCGTAGGCCGCCGCGGTTGCGGGGTCGAGTCCGCGACGAAAGGCATAGACGAAATCATGGGCGGTGACAGGATCGCCGTTCGACCAGCGGCCGTTTTCGCGCATGTGGAAGGTGTAGACCGTGCCGTCGTCGCTGATCTCCCAGCTTTCCGCAGCACCCGGGATAAGGCTGGCGTCAGCGGCCTCGGCCACCAGGCCCTCGAACAGGTCGCGCTGGATGTTGGCCTCTGCGACGCCCGAAGAGAGATGGATGTCGAGGCTTTCGGGTTCGGTCGCGTTGCCCAGGCGAAGCACACCGTCTGCTGAGGCGCCGGGCGCCAGCATCAGCCATGATGTCGCCAGGGCAAGGGCCAGCGAAAGGACGAAACGGCGGGTCGCAGGCATGAACGCCTCCTTCGGGGTCGATTGACGCAGCGAATCGTATGCTGGCCGACCCGCGGCGTCCAATGGCGAGGGGTGCAAAGCCGGGAGCGCCCCGTCTTTTCCGGCGACGATGAATTACTGGAGGGTGATGTTGCCTTCGACCACGTCGAACGGATGAACAGCCCCGCTGCTTTCGACCAGCCAGTAATACCCGCCGTCGCGCTCGATCACGGGGTAACAGCTTTCGCCGCCGCCGCGCCAGACCGAGCAATAACGCCCGGCACTGCTGATCCGCCATGTGCCCCAGTCGGGAGCGCTGCCGTCGGAGACATAAACCGTGCGCCCGTTGCTCTGAAAGAACTGCACGTAATGACCCTGACCCCACATGCCGTTGATCGAATTGCCGGTCAGCAGTGTGGCCAGCTCATCGCCCATGACCTCACGGTCCCCGGCACTTGCCGGAACTGCCAGCAACACAAGCGCGATCATCGCCACCGTCAGTCGAAACACCCTCACGCCCAGTCTCCCATCGATCCAGTCCACACAAAAAGATTGGCCCGGCGCAAGGTGCCGGGCCAATCAACAGCCGGTGAGCCGTTGAAGGGCTGCTAGTGCGAGAGAATCTGCGACAGGAAGAGCTGGGTGCGCTCGTTCTTCGGATTTGCGAAGAACTCTTCGGGTGCTTCCATCTCGACGATCTCGCCCTGATCCATGAAGACCATCATATCACCCACAGTACGGGCAAAACCCATTTCGTGGGTCACGCAGACCATGGTCATGCCTTCATCGGCGAGCTCGATCATGACGTCGAGCACTTCCTTGATCATCTCGGGATCAAGCGCGCTGGTCGGCTCGTCGAACAGCATGATCTTAGGCTTCATGCAGAGCGAGCGGGCGATTGCCACACGCTGCTGCTGTCCGCCCGAAAGCTGGCCCGGGAACTTGTCAGCCTGCTCGGGGATCTTGACGCGTTCGAGATACATCATCGCGGTCTCGATCGCTTCCTTGCGCGGAATCTTGCGCACCCATGTCGGGCCCAGGATCAGGTTTTCGAGCACGCTCAAATGCGGGAAGAGGTTAAAGTGCTGGAACACCATGCCGACTTCCTTGCGGATCGCCTCGATCTGCTTGAGGTCGTTGGTCAGCTCCAGGCCCTCAACGAACAGATGCCCGCGCTGATGTTCCTCGAGCCGGTTGATGCACCGGATCATGGTCGATTTTCCCGAGCCCGATGGTCCGCAGACCACCACCTTTTCGCCCTGGCGGACAGTCAGGTTGATGTCTTTGAGAACGTGGAACTCGCCGTACCATTTGTGCAGATGGCGCAGCTCGACCGCGTGGCCCAGATTGGGTGCGTCAGCTTCTTGTGCATTGGCCATGGTATTTCCCCTAATGGTTCTGGCCTTTGGCCAGATCCTTCTCCAGCCACTGGCTGTAACGTGACATGAAGAAGCAGAAGCAGAAGTAAATCGCCGCGCAGAACAGGTAGCCCTCGACGAAGAAGGGCCGCCAGTTGATGTCCTGGAAAGCGACGCGGCTGGTCATCAGCAGATCGAACAGGCCGATGATGACAACCAGCGAGGTGTCCTTGAAGCCGCCGATGAAGCCGTTGACCATCGGCGGAATCGTGATCCGCAGGGCCTGGGGCAGAATGATCTTGCCCATCGACTGCCAGTAGGAGAGTCCCATGGCATCGGCTGCTTCATACTGTCCGCGCGGAATTGCCTGCAGCCCGGCGCGAATGATCTCGGCACCATAGGCCGCCCCGAACAGGATGATGCCGACCTGGGCGCGTAGCAGTTTGTCGATCGACACGCCTTCAGGCAGGAACAGCGGGAACATGACCGAAGCCATGAACAGGATCGAGATCAGCGGCACGCCTCGAATCAGCTCGATATAGGTGATTGAAAGCGACCGGATGGCAGGCATACGTGATCGTCTGCCCAGGGCCAGGAAGATCCCCAGCGGGAACGCAAACACCGTGCCGAAGGTTGCCAGGAAAAGGGTGAGTGGCAGGCCGCCCCACTGGCTCTGATTGACATAAGTGAGGCCGAAAATGCCGCCCCACATCAAGACGCCGACCATGACGAGGCCGACCGCCCAGGTCACGGCAATCCACCAGCCCAGCTTCCACAGCGGCTTGATGCAGCTGCCAAAGATCAGGGTGAGGAAGATGATCATGGCACACAGCGGGCGCCAATGTTCGTCATAGGGGTAAACACCAAACAGGATGAAGCGGTATTTTTCGTAGATGAACGACCAGCAGGCGCCTTGAGCTTCGCGGCAGACCTCGGGTGATTTGTCACCCCAGACCGAGTTGATCAGGGCCCATTCGATGATGCCGGGCACGGTGGTCAGAATCAGATAAAGCGCGATCAGGGTCAGCACACTGTTGAACCAGTTGCTGAACAGGTTCTTGCGCATCCAACCGATAACGCCGACCTCGGTCTTGGGCGGGCTGACCCAATCTTCTTTGTTGGTGGTGTCTGTCATATCAGCGCTCCACCAGGGCGATTTTGTTGTTGTACCAGTTCATGAACAGCGAGATCGACAGGCTGAGCGAGAGGTACACCGCCATGATGATGGCAATGCCTTCGATCGCCTGACCGCTCTGATTGATCGTGGTGTTCGTGATGCCGACGATATCGGGATAACCGATCGCGACCGCGAGTGAACTGTTCTTGGTGAGGTTGAGATACTGGCTTGTCGTCGGCGGGATGATGACACGCAGCGACTGGGGCAAAACGATAAAGCGCAGGATCTGCGTCCGGCTGAGACCCAGTGATCCGGCGGCTTCCCATTGCCCCTTGGAGACTGCGAGAATACCGCTTCGCACGATCTCGGCGATGAAGGATGCGGTGTAGAGCGTCAGGCCCAGCCAGAGAGCGAGGAATTCGGCCGTGACCTCGGCGCCACCCTTGAACGAGAAACCCTTGAATTCGGGTGAATCGAGCGTCGTGGGGGCGCCGCCGGCAAGCCAGCCAAGCAGCATGGCAACGGCAAAGATCAGCATTCCGGGACCCAGCGTGTTCTTGATTTCGCCGGTTTCGTCGTGTATTTTTTTGTTGCGACGGTAGAGCCAGATCACAGTGACAAGCGCAATCAGGATACCCGCCCCAAGACCCAGATAGGACCAGGTGTCGGGCAACGGCAGATTGAAGCCGCGATTCGAAAGATAGACGCCCAGGAACGGCCCATAGGCTTCCTTGGCTCGCGGCAAGACCTCGACGATCATCGCGTACCAGAAGAAAAGCTGCAGCAGCAGCGGCACGTTGCGCAGGGTTTCGATGTAGACCGTGGCAAGGCGCGCGACCAGCCAGTTCGGTGACAGGCGCATGATGCCGACAACCGAGCCGATGATGGTGGCAAAAACAATGCCGACGACTGCGACCTTGATGGTGTTCAGGAGCCCGACAATGATTGCGTGCCAGTAAGGATCGGCGGCGGTGTAGGGGATCATACCCTCACCAATCGCGAAACCTGCTTCCAGGTTCAGGAAACTGAAACCCGACGCAATGTTCTGGCGGTCGAGGTTCGCCATAGTGTTGTGGATCAGGAACCAGAATACCCCGACCACACCGAGAACCGCGACGATCTGCCAGAAAACGGCGCGAACTTTCGGGTCGTTATAAAAGACGGCCTTGGCCGGTTGAAGGCCTTCGGACTCGCCAGTTTGAATTGTCATTTGGATGCCCTCAAGTGAAACCGCCGCCCGGAGAAGATCCGGGCGGCGGACAGTTCACTCAACGATCAGCGGATCGGCGGTGCATACATGAGACCACCGTCGGTCCACAGCGCATTCACGCCGCGCTCGAACCCAAGCGGTGTATCGGCGCCGACATGGCGCTCGAAGATCTCGCTGTAGTTACCTACCTGCTTGATTGCATTGTAGGCCCACTCTTCGTTGATCTTCATGGCTTCGCCCATGCCGGGAGAAACACCGAGCAAACGCTGGATGCTGGGATCATCGCTCGACAGCATGTCGTCGACGTTGGCAGAACTGATACCCATCTCTTCGGCGTTCAGCAGGGCGTTGACCGTCCACTTGACGACATCAAACCATTCGTCGTCATCGTTGCGGGTCACGGGGCCGAGCGGCTCCTTGGAAATGATGTCGGGCAGGATCATGTAGTCGTCCGGGTTCTCGACATTCGAGACACGGATCGAGGCCAAGCCCGAGGCATCTGTCGTGTAGACGTCGCAACGGCCGTTGACGAACGCTGTGACGGACTCTTCAAAGCCCTCGAACACGACCGGATCAAACGACATGCCGGTGGCACGGAAGTAATCGGTCAGGTTCTTTTCAGTCGTCGTGCCGGTCTGGACGCAGATGGCGGCGCCATCGAGTTCAGCGGCGGTTGAGACACCCAGCGAGGTCGGGACCATGAAGCCCTGGCCGTCGTAGAAGGTGACGTTGGTAAAGTTGAGGCCCAGAGCCGTGTCACGGGTCAGGGTCCAGGTCGTGTTGCGCGACAGAACGTCGACTTCGCCCGACTGCAGGGCCGTGAAGCGCTGCTGAGCCGAAAGCGGAACAAATTCGACAGCGTTTGCGTCGCCCAGAACAGCAGCGGCCACGGCACGGCACACATCCGCATCCAGGCCCTGCATCACGCCCTTGCTGTCAGGAATTGAAAAACCGGCAAGACTGCCGCTGACGCCGCATCGCACGGCGCCACGGTCCATAACCTCGTCAAGCGTCGAACCAGCGAACGCCGGACTGGCGAGCATAGCGGCACCAACCGCCATGCCGAGTACTTTGAGTGCTTTCATTGGATCCCATCCCTATTTTAAATTTTATTGAAGCTTGTGAAGCGCGGGCTTCTATGAAGAGCCCGTCTGCGAGTAAAGTGTAGGACCGAGTCGAAGTCGAGGTCCAGCGGATCGAACCAATTCTGTGCCGATTGACCCGTGTGCCCTCTCTCGCGTCTGAATCCGGCCAGTTGTGCCTGTGCCCGATCCCTTCAAACATGATGGGATCAGAGACTCGGGGGTCAACGGATCGTGGGTGCATACATCAGGCTGTCCCGGGTCCGGAGTGCATTGATACCGCGCGGGAAGTTCAGCGGGGTTCCGCGACCGAGGTGACGGTCGAAGATCTCACCGTAACTGCCTATCTGGCTGGTCGCGTCATATGTCCAGGAATCGTTGGCTCCCAACGCCTCACCCATGTCCGGTGCGATACCGAGGAGGCGCTGGATGGCGGGGTCGTCACTGGCCAGGAACGCTTCGGCGTTTCGGGAGGTAATGCCGAACTCTTCGGCCTGGATCAGCGCGAAGACCGTCCATCTGACGATGTTACACCAGGCGTCGTCGTCATAGCGTGTGGCCGGGCCCAGGGGGACCTTCGAAATGATCCCGAGCAGGATTATGAATTGGTCGGGGTTGTCGAGATTGGTCTGCCGCAGAGAGGCCAGTCCGGCCGAATCGGCGGTGTAGGCATCGCAGCGCCATGACTGAATGCAGCCACCGATTCTTCGAAACTCTCGAACACGACGGGTTCGAACACCATCCGATTCGCGCGGAAATAGTCGGCGACACCCTTTTTGGTCGTGGCGCCGGTCTACTGCATCTCGCCGCGCCATGGAGTTCGAGTGCCGTGTCGCATGTCAGCGTCCAAGTCGTGTTGTGTTCTAGGTGGGGCCAACTGTTTGCAGGCAATCCTTCAATCCGTCAGGCGTTGTCTTGGCCCTTGTGGGTCAGGTGACGAATGGTCGCGATGATGGCGAACAGCAGTCCGCCGACGACCGACAGGACAATGAGCCCATGGGGATCCCACAGCAGGATCGCGACGCCGGCGATTGGCGGGCCCACGAGATGGCCGAATTCGTAAACGAAGATGAAGGTCGCATTCGCAGCCGCCAGTTCATCGCGGTTGAATCGCTGGCCGACCAGAGCAAGACCGCAGGTATACATGCCGCCCATGATGCCGCCCCAGAAGAACAACAAAGGCCAAAGGACATAAGGGTCGCCCAGCGCCAGCGGAAAGATGGCGGTACACACGACCATCAACAGGGCAAAGACGATCAGGAGCACGCGCCGGTCATAGCGGTCAGCGATCATGCCCACGGGGAATTGCAGGAAGACATTGCCCACCGACATGACAATCAACAGGATCAGGGCATCATTTTCGGCGTAACCCAGGCGCTGGACGTAGATAAGAAAGAACGCGAACAGAGCGCCGAACACGAAGCCGTCGGTTAACGCCGCAAGCATGGTCGCCGGGGCACGCTTCATGGCGGCAAACACACCAAAGCCCGCATGTGCCTTGATGCCCGGTGCCAGGTCGCGCGCCAGCACCAACGGCAGGACTCCAATAGCCAGGGCCGCAGCCACAATGAAGAAGGGTTCCGGGCCTTCCGAGCCGACGAAAAGGAGGATCGGCAAGCCGCCCAGGTAACCGGCTGACATGGCCGTAACGTAGATGCCCATCACGCGCCCGCGGATCCGGTTGTCGACCAGCGTGTTGATCCAGGTCTCGCTCACCACCCAGTGGATTGCGATACCGATGCCCATGATGAAACGCAGCGGGAACCAGGCCCAGACATTGTCGAACACCGGCAACAGCACGATCGACAGAATCATCAGGATGAAACCCAGATAGAGCGCCCGCATGGTGCCCAGATAACCGACAATCCGCGGCATCAGGATTGTGAAGATCAACAGTCCGGCCGGAGCAGCGGCAGTGTTGAGCCCGATCAGCCAGGGCTCCGTATCGCGTCGTTCCAGGATCAGGACCAGCAGCGGCATGCAGATCGAAAAGGTCAGCGATGCGGCAAAGGCACTGGCGATCACCGCGCCCAGACTGCGGATGATCTGGCCTGGCGTCATGGAGGGCGGTGCATCGCCCTCGTTCTCGAAAACCGTGGGGTCGCGTGCCTCAGTCATGCGTGCTGCAAGATGCCTCCCAGGTATCGTCCCATAGGCACCAGATCAGGCGAATTGCTCGCTAGCCCGATGTAACCGTCCGGCCTGATGACAAAATGACACGGTCCCGAGGCGCCGTAACGTTTGTGGAGTTCGCCCTCGGGGTCGCGCCAGCCCGGTCGATCCCGGGACACGATCATGGTTTTCACCATGTCCGGGTGTTTGTATTCGGCAGCCTCGACGACATGGCGCACCGCGTCGGCGCCGGCGTCGGCACCGTCGGCAAATCCCAGGACCAGATGACCGGGACCGCGCATCACCTCGAACAAGGTCGTCGGGTGGCCGTCGGGATCGATCAGGGGACCGTCGGGCGCCCGGTCGCCGGCCTTGATCGCCTGACGGCCGTGATGCCAGTCGTTCAGGGTGATGGCGCTGTCGTGATAGGCGATGTTGTGTTGCGAGAGTTGCTGGCGCATCCGGCTCTGGACCGTCTCACGCGGTCCAAGAAGCCCGATCAGGGTGTCGCGTGTGAAACGGCCGACCATGCTCTTGAGGTCGATCATGCGCAGCATCCGCCCGGTGGTCGCCAGGACCATGGCGCCAACCGGATGACGCTCGTCGTGGTAACTCTCGAGTAGGCCGTCGCCTGCGTTCTGTTTCAGGGCCAGTTCCAGCTTCCAGCCCAGATTGTAGGCGTCCTGCATGCCCGTGTTCATGCCCTGGCCACCGGCGGGGCTGTGAATATGCGCGGCATCGCCGGCCAGAAAGATACGGTCATGGCGATAGCGCGGCACCTGGCGTTCGCTGATCCGGAAGACGGTCATCCAGGCGGGGTCGCTGACTTCGACCAGAACCGGGCTGCGCGCCGCCATGATGGCGCGAACCGTGGCTTCGTCGGCTTCGGTCACATCGCCGGTGACATCGGCGATGATCCTCGCGCGGCCGCCCTTGAGGGGGGCAACAAAGAGCAGGCCGTCATGGCTGAATTCGACCAGGATGCGGTCGGGGGGAGTTCCCAATCGAGCTTGACGTCGGCCAGCAGCATGTTGCCGGGGAAGGCCTCTCTGTCGAAATCGGAACCAAGGCCATGGCGCACCGCACTGTGGGCGCCGTCGCAGCCGACCATGAACCGGGCACGGCAGGTCTCTTCGCCAGAAGAAGTCTTCAGGGTTGCAGTGACGCCCTCGTCATCCTGCACGAAGCCGACCAGCTCGGTCTGGCGTTCGTCCCTGCCGCCCAGTTCAGCCAGCCGTTCCATCAGAAGGCGTTCGGTCTGAGCCTGTTCGAGATCAAGCAACATGGGGTAGGGCGCGTCGAGTTTGTCGAGGCGGATATCGGCCAGGAAATGATCGGCCGAATAGAACAGGGCACCATTCTCGATCTGGCCGCGCTCGATTGCACGCTCGATGATGCCCAGATCCTGGAACAGCTCAAGCGAGCGGGCATGGATGCCGATCGCCTTGGAGAGATCAGTCGGGCCGTCGTTCTTGTCGACGACACGGACATCAAGGTCGCGCCGCGTCAGGTCGCAGGCAAGAAAGAGCCCCACAGGCCCCGCACCCACGACCAGAACGTCGCAATTGCTGCTCATTGTCTGATTCCTTCATGATCCCGGCTGGAGCGTCGCGCGAATCGGGACCTGCGGCAATCGTTGTAGCCAGAATCGATGTAGCTTGATCCGTGCACCGGGTGATCAGATGGCTTACTAATCCAAGCCTTGGTTTTAGGGGTTCTCCTTGGACAACATCCCGCGCGGCATCGCGCTGATCCTTCTATCACTGGTCTTTTTTGTGTCGCTCGACACCACGGCCAAACTGATGACAGAGGTGTATCCGCCGTTCCAGGTCGCCTGGGGCCGTTATCTCTTTTCTGTCGTTTTGTTGCCGCTGCTCATCCGCCCAAGGGACATGCGTTCCGCCTTCCGGACCAAACGCATTGGCCTGCAGTTGATTCGTTCGCTCCTGCTGGTTTCCATGACCTGCGGGTTTTTTGTGACGATCAAGTTCATCCCGCTCGCCGATGCCGTCGCGATTGGCTTTGCCGCGCCGTTCCTGACCACGGCCTTTGCTATTCCGATCCTGGGCGAAAAAGTCGGGTTGCGGCGTTGGACCGCGATCCTGATCGGCTTTGTCGGTGTTCTGATCGTCGTGCGACCGGGCTTCGAGGAACGCCACTGGGCCTATTTCCTTCCGCTCGGGGTCGCAGTGATGGCCGCGCTCTACAATTGTCTGACCCGGCTGGTGAACCGCTTCGACAGCGCGCAGACCAGCATCGCCTTCAACAACACGGCCGGTGTGGTGATAATGACTCTGGTGATCGTGCTGGTGCCCGGGCAGTGGTCAGAACTTTCCACCATCGACTGGATGACGCTGGTCGCGATCGGCGGTTTCGGCATGGCCGGGCATTTCTGCCTGATTCTGGCTTATCGCAATGCCCCGGTTTCGGCTCTGGCGCCGTTCACCTTCGCCCATATCGTCATGGCGATCATTGCCGGTCTCGTCGTCTTCGGCGATATGCCCGACTGGCCAACGCTGTTTGGCGCCGGTGTCATTGCGGGATCCGGCATCTACGTCTTCCACCGTGAATCGGTCCTGTCGCGCCGCGCACGGCAGGCAGCGGGCTAGAAACAAGATCAACTCAGGTTGAGCCGACCTGGGCCGATCGGGCTCTAGGGGCCCATCATGCCGCCCATCATCGGGCTCATGTCGTTGCCGTTGAGCAGGACGCGGCCGTCGGTGGTCATCTCGACATCATAGATGTGCTTGACCTCGCCGCCCTCTTCGACGCGTTCGCCCATGGCCTGCATCATGGCCAGCCCCTGGGCGGTTTCCTGTGCCTCGGGATCGCCTGCCGCTGCCATGCTTTCCATACGTTTGATAAAACTCTCAAGCCCAACGACCTCGAGCCGTGCGGTTCCCACCGACATCATCGGCGACTGGTCCGAGGCAACCATTCTGCCGGTCAGGCCGGCCTTCAGGGCGGGGCTCTCATAGGTCAGACGTTCGATCTCGAACGAACTGCCCGATTGGACCATATTTTGCTGCAGGCCAAGGGCCATGAAACCAAGCGCCATCTCTGCCTGGGCCTCGAACGCCACGGGATCATCGATTGCGCCTTCGATCATTTCCAGCGCCATCGAGGAGGCATCCGCCATCGGCAGATCACCAAGGCTCAGGCGCAGGTCGACATGGCCGGGAATGAGATCGGCCTCGGGGCCGTCGTAAGGAATATCCAGCCCCTGGTGGCTGTACTCGATGAAAAACGACCCGGTGTTGCCGCTCAGGCCCGACAAACCCATGCCAAACGTCATATTGGACGTTGCGAAGCGTTCGGAGCTGTCGGGGTCGCGCGCAAAGAGGTCGGTCATGGCAACCCGCATCGTCGAGCCTTCCCAGAGCGGCGCACGTTCGCGGGCCAGTGCGACCAGCATGTCCCCCAGTTCCGTCAGCCGTTGCATGCCTTTCTGGGTTTCCATGACATCGGGACCGAGTTCACGCTGGATTTCCTGCATGGCGAGATTCATCGTGTTGAAAAAGACGAAATCGACATCCTGGTATTCGGCATTCATCGTCACTTCGCCGAGCCGGAAAAACTCCGTTCCGTCATAGGATGTGCTCATGTCGGAAATTACGAAATCCCCGGGGCCAGACCATTTGCCCGGAAGTGTTTCATTCAGATTGGCGATGAAGTTGGCCTCGCCCAACTCCAGGCGGAACTCTCCCTCGTCGGGGATATCGGCCCACATGACCACATCGGAGTAACTGGCTTCGCCGCTGGTCATGGTGCTGATTTCCGGCGTGAAGATACCGGAGAAACTCTGGCTGCCAATTGTGGTCCCACCGACCTGTTTTCCCGTCGGATCCGTAACGCTGGTCTCGGCCGGAAGCAGGATTGTCGTCTGATAGGTGCCTTCGCCGGTTGGTGTCATGTCGATGACAAGTTCACCGATGTTCCAGTTTGCATCGGGTGCTGAAACAGCCATGTCCCGAAGGGCCCCGAAGATATGGCCATCGGCATCTTCGGAGACATCGAGCGCATAGTCGAACCTGGCGTCATCAGGGGCGCTGCCGGTAAAGGCTGCAGACATGTTCTCAGCGGCGGTTTCGAGCTGTTGACGGACAAAGAGGGCCGCCGGCGACAGGTCACCGGGGTCGGCGTTCGCGCCGTCGCCGTAGTCGATCAGGCTTTCGTCGGCGAGGCGTTCGGCAAGGACCGCTTCGACGCGCGCGATGGTTTCGTCCGAAAGCAGGCCCTTGGTCACCTGGCCGGTGTCCCACAACTGGACCAAGGCCTCGAAGGCGTCATCGTTGCCGGCCTGGGCTGCTTCATCGAGCAACTGCGCGGCCCGTGCGACATCAGGATAGGTTCCACGCCCGCGCGCAAAGAACTCTACCTGTTTGATTTCGGCTTCGGTATGGCCCAGAGCCGCGGCTGCGCTATAGGCATCAAACGCTGCGCCGAAATCGCGTGGTACGCCGATCGAATTCTCGAACATACGGCCCAGGCTGAAATAGGCCTCGGCATAGTCTTGTTTGGCGGCGCGGCGGTACCAGCGCAATGCATTGGAGTAGTTGTGCAGCGTGCCCTGACCGTTTTCGTACATCCGTCCGACGTAATACATCGCCTCGACGTCACCCTCGGAGACCAGGGCCGCAAATGCATCGAAGGCTGCGTCGTAGTCGCCTGCATCGTAAAGGCCGACTGCTTCGTCGAGATCCTGCGCCCATGCCGGGGCGGCAAGAACGACGAAGGCGGACAATAGAAGAGCACGTATTGTTCGGGGCATCGGGATCTCCCGCAGCTGGGCCAAAATCGGATAGCGCGTGTCTCTGTGCGTGGCAACAGATTAACGCGAGGTTAAGGTATTGTAAGCCCGCGCGTTCGCGGTGTGATGACCGATACCATTTAGAAGAGATTCGACGCCTTCGCAGGCTGTCTGCCTGCCTCCAGTGACTGGCGTCACATGGGTTCCGGGGCAGTTAAACCCATATTCAATCCAGACCCGCAACGTAGGGTCGGTGTGGCCGGTAACGGGCATGTCGGGCCGCGGGTTCAGGCTTCCTAGTTGGAAGCAGACAACCCCGCGTTGCTTGGTGCCGGGAGAGATCCCCCCAGAGTGAGAGCTCTTCTCATCCGGTTTCGACAACGCCGGGCTGTCAGCCTGATCCAGGCGCGAGCTAGAATCAGGCAGCGTGCTGGTCCAGCACAATACCAGCGACCCTATTTCATAATGTCAGACGGTTCCGTGAGGCGCTTCACACACGCATGGCAGGAGCATCTGCGTGCTTTTACACAAACCAGATTTTCTCAAGATCATGTGTGCTTCGCGCCGGGCCGGCATGCCTTCCGGCTTGCTTGCCAGGAGAGATCGCTGGAACGTCGGTCAGCCGGCAGTCTGTTTCAGAAGATTGTCGAGTGCCTCGGCACCCTTTTGTGTGCCGTTTTCGGCCTTCATGTGGACACTCAACTCGTCGAGCCTTGCCTGCATGTCGCGATCGGTCACCATGCGCTCGACCGCCGCGGCGATGTCGGCGTCGGCCCAGGTGTAACGTTCCATGGCGATGCCATAACCGCGTTCATCGATATGCGTGGCGTTGTCATGGCCATCCCAGCAATAGGGCATGATCAGCGCCGGCTTCCCGAAATAGAGGCACTCGTTGAAGCTGTTGTTGCCGCCATGGTGGATCACGGCATCGACCTGCTCGATCACCGAAGGCTGAGGATACCAGCTCTCGACATGGCAGTTGTCGGGGATGATCTCGTAATCATCACCGTAGTCGCCGACATTGACCAGCACGCGATAGGGCAGGGCGCCCAGCGTCGCCATCAGACGTTTCATTAGGTCGGTGTCGCCCGAACCAAGGCTGCCGAAGCTCACATAAAGCAGCGGCTTGTCGTTGTGCGCCTTGAACTGAGGCACCTCATAAGGCTCTTCCTTGCGGATACAGCCTTCGAGATAGACGAACTTCTCTGTGTCCAGCGCGTGACGCCGGTTGAACGCCAGAGGTTTGGGATAGTGCAGAAGGTTGAGCCAGGGTGATGCCTCGAAGAACTGGCCCAGCGGATAGGGTTCCTCACCGCAGTCTTTGAGAAACTCGTTGAACTGGGCATGGATCGGACCGATTTCGCGGTCGAACTTCTCGCGATAGGCAGCAAACCCGGCCGGGTCATCCTCGCGGCAGCCCGAGAGATGCGGGGGAATATCGGGGTCCTCGATCTCGTTCTCGCTACACGAGATGATCCTCACCCAGGGCACGCCATACTGTTTGGTCGCCGGAAAAAGAACGACGTTGTCGACGCAGATGAGGTCCGGCTTGATCTTGTCCAGCGTGGCGGGAAGGTCTTTCTCGGCCCACAGGGCGGTATCGACGATCGCTTCCCAGCAGGCCTTGATATAGGTCGAGACCTGATCGAGCGGCGGGGTCCGGAAGTTGGGGATCTGGCCGTTGATGAAATCGACCCAGTAACGGGCCATGGCCTCTGGTTCCATCGGCTCGGACATCGAGATCAGGTGCTCTTCGAAGCCGTAGCCTTCGAACACGCCGCCGAATCCGGCATCGGCGATGAACACCGGATTGTGCCCCATTTCTCTGCAGACCTGTGCAATTCCGACCGAATTCAGTGCCGGGCCGAATGCGCCCTCTGGAAAGAAGGCAATTGTCTTACCGTCGCTCATCTGGAAACTCCGTCAGTTTTTGTCGGCCATGCCCGGCCAGTTGAAATTATTGATATGACACACAGTGTGCTGCGTCCTGGTCCCACGTACACCACACTCGGCGCCCTTCGGGCAAGTCATCTGTGTCAAGTCGACGGCCCCGAATCTGTGCAATCAGCATTTCGGTCGTGCCGTCGAGCCGGATGTAGGCGGTCAGTCCCGATGGTGCGAAGGTTACGTTGGAGACATACCCCTGCAAGCTGGCCAGTGTTGGTTCCGGCGCCTGAAGGTGAAGCTCGATCGCGTCGGGCCGAACCATCAGTGCGTTTGCCGCACCGCCCTGGGCGGCACTATGGACTGCACCGTTCCGGCACGCGGCCGGAAGGTCTCGCAGAAGGTCGCCGGGCACCAGATTGACGGGGCCGGTCATGTGCGCGGCAAGCGCTGTGCGTGGCCTGCTGTAGAGTTCGTCGGGCCGGTTGCATTCGACAATCTTCCCGGCGTCCATGGCAGCAATCCGGCTGGCGGTCGCTATCGCCAGGGCGCCATCGCTCGAGGCTGCAACCATGGTGAATCCCGCCTGGTGCTGCAGATCGCGCAGTCGTGCCAGCAGTCGGGCGGACTCATAGGGATCGACCCGGTTAAACGCATCGTCTAGCAACAGAACGAGCGGCTCCACGGCAAGCGCACGTGCCAGTGCGGCCAGTTGGCGCTCACCGTCATTGAGGGATTCGGGGAAAGCCTTTTCACGACACGGCAGGCCGGCCAGATCGAGCGCGTTGCTGATCCGCGCCGCCAGTTCCCCTGGTTCCATCGCGTGCGAACGCAGACCATAGGCAACATTTTTGGCAACGCTCATATGCGGGAAAAGGGTGTCTTGTTCGGTCAGCAGTGTGAAGGGCCGCCGATGGGCCGGCAGGGATGCGATATCGTGACCGTTGAACAGGATGCGTCCGGCGGCGACTTCGCCGAATCCGGCGATCAGACGCAGCAGGCTACGCCGGCCCGAGCCCGCCTGGCCCAACAGGACCAGCGATTCTCCGGCCGGGATGTGGAGACTGACGCCACGTGCCGGCGTCAGGCCCATGTCCTGACCGCTCAGGGCCTGGAGTTCGAGAGTGTTTGTTTCGTTCACGGGCGAGATCGTGCGCATTTCTTTTGCTGGGATCAAGCGGGCGCCGGGATCAAGCAGGTCACGCTTGCCGATACTTCCTACCGGCGTATGCTCCGCCGCCGACATGACGGAGCGAGCAGCGATTCCTTCCACCGATTGGTCACAAGCACTCAAACAGGGCCGGCGCAGCGATCTCGCACGCGCTATCACCGCAGTCGAGAACGATACGGCTGATGCACCCGATGTGCTGGCGGCCGCGCACGCTCTTGCCGGCCAGGCCCTGGTCGTCGGAGTAACGGGCGCGCCCGGTGCCGGCAAGTCGACGCTGGTCGGCGCCTATGTCGGCGAGTTGCGCCGTCGTGGTCTGACTGTCGGTGTTCTGGCAGTTGATCCCTCAAGCCCGCTGACCGGTGGCGCGCTGCTGGGTGACCGTATTCGCATGCTCGGTCATGCCGGCGATGCCGGTGTCTTTGTCCGCAGCCTGGCGTCCCGTGGGCATCTTGGTGGTTTGACCCATTCGGCCTGTGCCGTGGTCGATGTCATGGATGCTGCCGGTCGCGATGTCGTCGTCGTCGAAACCGTCGGCGTCGGCCAATCCGAGGTCGAGATCACCGACCTTGCCGATATCAGGGTGGTGGTCTGGGCTCCCGGGGCAGGCGACGACGTCCAGGCAGCCAAGGCCGGAATCCTCGAGATCGCCGATCTGATTGTCGTGAACAAGGCGGATCTTCCCCAGGCTGCCGCGACCGAAGCGGCGCTTCGCAGTGCAGCCTCCTATGGCTCGGACGCGGCACCACAGGTTCTTCGTACAGCGGCAACCCGGGGCGACGGCATCGTCGAACTTGCCGATGCGATTGCCCGCGTGTCGTCGGGCCGTAACCTGGACCGATCCGAGGGTGCCGAGCGGCGTTTGCGTCATCAGATCGCTGGGTCGACCGCGGCCCTGGTGGCTGATGCCGCCGCACGGCATCCCGATCTCATCACGCTCGCCCGGAGCGTGCGCCGTGGCTCGCTCAGTCTCGACGATGCTGCGCGGCGTCTGCTTGCACGTGTCGTGGCTGATGACTGACACTGATCGGGCCGCTTTGTGGGCAGATGCGTTTTCGATGATCTGACACAATTCCGTAGTTTGGCGATTTGCTCTAGGCTGCGCCAGATCGGGGACAGGGTGGCAGAAGATGCCGGCTTCGATTTGCGTTTTCTAGGGGCTCAACAATCGGACTATCGATGTCGAACGGGATCATCATGATCACGCGGTACGGCGCGGCGCTGTGGTTTTGCGTTGCTGTAACTGTGTTTGGCGCGTCTGCTCCGGCAGGCAATGTGCCTGACAGCTATGGCGAGGCAATGGCCTGGTATGGCGATGAGGCGCGTGCGGGAAATTTCGAGGCCCAATACCTGCTGGCATTTGCCCTTGAGACTGGCGCGCAAAACGCCGTCGATCGGGAACAGGCAAGAATCTGGTATGCGGCTGCCGCCGAACAGAACCATCCCCGCGCGCAACTGCGGCTGGCGATCATGCTGGTCGAGGGCCGGGGTGGCGCGGTCGATCAACCTGGTGCACGTCACTGGCTGGAACAGGCCGCGGAACAAGGCGAGATCGACGCCATGTCGCTTCTGGGTTTCCTGCTGGTCACAACCGAACCGATTGACACAGTCGCGGCCTATCGCTGGTTCAGTCTGGCTGCGCGGACCGGCGATGGTGCCGCAGCCGCCAACCTGGCGGCACTGGCCGCAACCATGACCGCTGATGAGCGCGCAACCGCAGAGGACGACCTGGAGGCCTGGGTCGCGACACACTGAGTGAATTCCGACCGTTCAATTTCCGATGTAGCGGGCGATTTTGGCGTCGAGGCGGGGTATTCTCGGCCCATGATGGTTTGTTTCGAACGTTCATGCTGCGTGTTCCTCGCTCTGGCGACTGCAGTGGCCTTGTCGGGTATCGGTCATGCGCAGATGCCCGAGGCTGCGGTGATCGAAATCGATCAGACCTTCGAATACCGCCAGCCGTCCCACATCATGTTCATACCGATCGAGAATTTCGATCTTCCTGTTCTCGACTATGTCGAGGACATGTTCTTTGCCGCCGGCATTGAGCCGATGTACCCGGAAGACGGCGACGTCGGTTCAACCTTGCACGTCGAAATTCGTGGCCGGGCCTCGGGTGGCACCTATCTGGAACCGTCCAAGGCCTACCTCTATACCGGCGTTGATCTAGCCGGTGAGATCAACATCACGGGCCCCGATGGCGCAACTGCTTCGGGCGTGTTTACGTCGACAATCCAGCGGCCCTTTCAGCTGACCCTGAATCTGGGCTACGAAGATCCCGCGAATGCTCCGTTCATGCGGGCGCTCGAACAGCCCGCCGGTTTCATCGAACAGCTGTGCTACGCGATGGCGAGCGCCTGGGGTGTCGAGAGCATTCTGCCGTCGCTGCTCGAGGATGAAGCAGCAATCCGATTTGCCACGGCTTCCGCGCTGGGAAACATCGGCGATCCCATTGCCGTGCCTGACCTGATCGTAGCCCTTGTTGATGAACACGATCGGGTGCGTTGGGAATCGGCCTGGTCACTGGGCCGGATTGGTGATGTGCGTGCTGTTTCCGATCTGATCGAAGCGCTCAAAGATAAGTCACAGGATGTTCGGTGGTTTGCTTCCTGGTCGCTGCGCACGATTACAGGTGAGGATCTGGGTACAGACTACGACACCTGGTTGGCGTGGTGGGAAAGCCAGGAAGCCCCGGCTCAGGGCTAGACCAAAATCTGGAGTCCGACTGGTACGAGCCGCGTTGCAAATCGATCTGCTCCAGCCACGAATGAAATCAGGGCCGATCAGTTTCTGACCGGCCCTGAGAGCTTTTCCGAATTGTCTGGCGCGAGATCAGTCGAAAAGGCTTTCGAGCGCGTCGCCGGCATCGCTGTCGCCGTCAAGGCCATCAAGCAGACCGCCGCCGTCGCCATCGCCGGTAACGCTGTCAAGCAGGCTGCCACCGTCACTGCCGCCGGTGATGCCGTCGAGCAAACCTTCGACACCCAGGGCTTCGACCGTGTCGATGATGTTCTCCGGGTTGGCAAGCGCATCCTTGGCGATCGCTTCCATGTCGGGCGCGATCGAAGGATTGGCCCAGGTTCCGCGCACATTGATCGGGATGCCGACGCCGTCGTCGTCGTTGCCGCCCTGTCCTTCAAGCGAAGCCACGGCTTTGGGGCGGATCGTATAGTCCAGCGTCTTTTCGGGCATGTTGACATTGCCCTGGCCTGTCATGCGCAGCAGCGGCGCGGCCAGTGTCAGGTCGTCGTTGGTCAGCAAACCGTTCTCGATCGTGTAGGTGCCGGTCAGTGCCGAGAAGTCAGTACTCTGCTCGTCGGCGGTTGCCGCGTTGAGCGAATCGATTGAGAAATCGCGAACCATCGCTGCAATGTTTGCGCCACGGAAGGCGCCGTCGGCAAATTCGAAATCACCATTGCCGAACAGGTTTTGCATGAACTGGAGCTGGCTCGAACCCGAGGTCGTGATGTCGAGGTTGAGCTTGGTTGTTCCGCTCAGGCGGTCGAAGCCGGCTGCAGCTGCAAGCAGCGGTTCGGCCTGAACGCCGGTGACAGAAACCGTCTTGGAGATCGCTGGGCGGGCCCCGCTTCGGTCGATCACAGCATGTGCGGTTCCGTTGCCGCCATAAAGGGCGGCTTCCAGCAGATCAAACGTGGCCGAGCCGTTCTGCACCACAATGTGAAGCTTGCTGCGTCCGATCTCGATGGCCTGGATCTTCAGCCCGGCGAGGTCGAACGTGAGGTCGGCATTGGCCGCATCAAGACCGGAGAAATCGATTTCTTCATCCGACCATTCCTCGGCCAGCGTATTGCCGCCGCCGGCCGAACCCCCATCGCCCGACTCGGCTGATGCTGTGTTTTCTTCGGGCTGTGGCAGGTA
>JABIUG010000515.1 GCA_018700655.1 Rhodospirillaceae bacterium
CTCGGCAACGAACGCGTATCTCACTTGTTCGGTGTGGCCCTCGAACCAATGGCGGGCTCACCCCTCACCCCTGGCGAAATACGCGGTGGCTTTTTTTAGGATGTCGCGTTCCTCGGTCACCCTCGTCAGCTCGCGCTTCAACCGACGGATCTCGGCGTCCTTGTCGTCACCGCCGGACGGCGCCGAGAACTTCTTCTTCCACGCGTAGAGCGAATGCGGGCTTACGCCCAGGCGCTGCGAAACCTCCGAAACCGGATAACCCCGCTCGGTGATTTGCGCCACCGCGTCGCGTTTGAAATCGTCGCTGAAATTACTTTTGCTCATCATGGCCTCCTTGCCTCAAATTTAGGGAAGAAGTTGTCTACGAATCTCGGGGCTATTCAGACCGCCGTGCTGCAATCGTGACTGGTTGAGAACAGCAATAAGCGGAGGACGTGACTATGAGGTGGGTATTTGCGCTTCTTACAAGCGTGCTGTTAGCCGGACCAGCTCACGCTGAAGAGATCGATGAACAAGTCCTGTCTATCGTTACCGCCAATACAGATTTTGGGGCCGTAGAGGCCTCATATTTCACCGGCGACCTGAGCGATCATGGATTTATCGTCAAGTGCGCCTTGTACGCAGACGGCCAGATTGAGGTGGTCCCACATTGTTGGACAGTTTGGCAGCGAAGTTAAGGTGTATTCCGTTTCCTGATCATGCCGCCAAGAATCTATTTATCACATCTTGCTGCTGTTGTTGAGCCTGTGGAGATGTGGTCAAGGCGATAGCCTTGTCCATCATATCCATGGGCCGCCCGGTTCCGTAGGCCTCGGCCGGCGTTTGCGGGCTGCCGGAGCTTTCGCCGCTACCGCCCTTTTCGCTGCAATCTTCTTTGGCGCCGGTTTCTTTAGCGCCGCCTTCTTCCCAGACGCCTTCTTTACCGCCGCTTTCTTTACGGCCGGTTTCCTGGCGACAGCCTTCTTTGCCGCTGCTTTTTTGCTCGTTGCGCGTGCCATGCCCGGACCCCTTGATGTCTTCTGCGCTCAGGGTGGAGAGAGCGCACCAATGTTGTCAATTCTCTCAGCGGCCTGCAGATGCCGCGCCATCGATCGGTAACGCTGCGCCAGATACAAAACGTGCCTCATGCGATGCCAGATACATGATGGCATGGGCGATCTCTTCGGGCGTGGCGATCCGCTTGAGCGGTGCATAGTCGATCATGCCCTGTTCTGCCTTGGACGGATCGGGCTTCTTGTCGATGTGGTCACGCCGGATCATGTCGGTATCGACGTAACCCGGGCAGATGCAGTTGACCCGGATGTCAGGTGCGAGCTCCAACGCCATGGCTTTGGTCATGTTCACGACCCCACCTTTGGACGCGCAGTAGGCGACGATCCCCGGCACGCCCATCAGGCCTGCATCCGAGCCGATGTTGACGATATTGCCCTTGGACTTGCGCAATTCCAGCAGAGCCGCACGGCAGGTGAAGAAAGTCCCCTTCAGGTTGACGTCCATATGGACGTCCCACATCTCCTCGTCGAACAGCTCGATCGGTCGGCCCGACCCGATACCCGCGCAGTTGACCAGAATATCGAGCCCGCCAAAGGCTTCGACCGCGGTCTGGACCGCGGCCTCGCAGCCCACAACAGTCGCGATGTCGCCAGGTGCCGCGACCACACGATCGCCACGACCCAGGCGGTCCATCGCTGTGCTCACGGACCCTTCCGTTCTGCCATTGACCGCGACCCAGGCGCCGGCGTCGAGAAAAGCCGTTGCGGTGGCAAAGCCGATTCCCCTGCTGCCACCTGTCACCAAAACCCGTTTGTCGGTGAAATCCATGTCACCTGCCCCAGGATGCTGCACCGTTGTCGCTATACGCTATCAGGTTAACCCAAAAGAAAGGCGCCGGTGGTGATTTCCGCCGGCGCCCATAGTCCTTGTCTGATCGAAGACGATCAGGCCTGTGACTCGTCGATCCAGATCTCTTCGTAAGGCCAGCCGGCGCCCATCGAGAAGGCCGGGCTGCCGTGGTAGTTCTGGATCCGCGCCGTGGTCGCCTCAATGTAGTTCGAGAAGAACGGCAGGAAGACACCACCTTCGTCGTGCAGAATAAGGCACGCCTCGTGGTAGATCTCCTGGCGCTTGGCAAGATCCGTCTCGAGACGGCCCATGACCAGCAGTTCGTCGAACCGCTCGCTGCACCAGAAAGTCTCGTTCCAGGAGCCGCCGCAAGCCAGTGCGATCGTCAGGATCGCATCAGCGGTCGGACGGGAGTTCCAGCCGGTCACGCAGAACGGAACCTGCATCCAGGTGTGGCTCCAGTAACCGTCATCGGGCACACGGTTGAGGTTGATCTCGATCCCGGCGGCCCTGGCATTCTCCTGCAGCATAATGCTGGCGTCGACCGCGTTGGTGTGGCCGGCGTTCGAGACTGCCAGTTCAATCGAGGAAAGACCGGTCTTGTCCCAGTACCACTTGGCCTTCTCGGGATCGTAAGCGTGCTGGGGAATGTCGTTGGAATAGGTCGGAAGTCCGGGATTGACCGGGAAATCGTTACCAACCTTGCCGTGACCCAGCAGGACGTTGTCGACGATGTTCTGGCGATCAACTGCCAGCTTCAGCGCCATACGCACGTTGTTATCATCACTCGGCGCACGGTCGGTCGCAAAAACCCAGGCCATCCACGAACCCGACGGTGTCGAAACAACATTGACGCCGGGATCCTGGTCCAGAAGCGATGCGATCCGTGGCTCCACCGAGGGGTCGATATCGACACTGCCCGAACGCAGCGCACTGGAACGGGCGGCATTGTCGGGTATGCCCTGCGTGATGAACGCATTCACATGGCCGGCAGATTCATTCCAGTAGTTGGCATTTTTCTCCGTCACCGAAATCAAGCCCGGCTCGAACTCCGTCAGCTTGTAGGCGCCGGTGCCGTTGACCGGATCGCCATCCTTCCAGCCCGTGGTCACGATCGAGGTATGATAGTCGTGGCCCAGCGTGGTCGGGAAGTCGGCATTGCCCGAATCAAGTGTGAACTTGATGACATTGGGGCCGTCGGCCTCCATGTCGATGATCGGCGCCAGAAGCGGCTTGGAAGGCGATTCCGAACCTTCCTTGATGTGCTCGCTGAACGAATAGATCACGTCTTCGGCGGTCATCGTCTTGCCGTCATGGAACTCCACGCCCTCGCGCAGCTTGAAGGTCCACACACTGGCCTGGTCGGTCGCTTCCCACTCGGTTGCCAGGTTCGGCACGACTTGCATGTCGCGGTCGAGGTTGGTCAGTCGATTGTAGACCTGATAGGCGCGCTGCACGTCGGTGCC
>JABIUG010000516.1 GCA_018700655.1 Rhodospirillaceae bacterium
CGCCCATACCACGACAGATCACACCCATCTTCTCGCCCTGCGACAGACGCACTTCGGCCGCCCGAAAAAACCCAATAATCTGCTCGGGTGTATATCTCTTCCGGCTCATCTCTTAATCCTCCTCTGGAGTTCAGATTAGCCGGGCTCTCTCATTCTGCCTGGACCAGTTTTAGGGGAGCAGGTCAAATGACCAGTCGGCCTGTCGCGTCGATCCTGTGGTCAGCCTCGCCCTCAAATTCCGAGCCAACGGCGATGATCTCGTTGCCTTCGTAGGCCACGAAGCCTGGATCCAGGAACTCGAACTGGTCCCTGGCCCAGCTGATGACCTGGCCATTCTCTATGACAGTTACCATCCGACACTCCGGCTTTCGTGAGAGACCGAGGCGATTGTCCATCAAAGCCGAACAAACGACTCCATCAAACACGCAACTCCAAACCTATGGGGAGTCTACGCCAACATTTTCTCTTTGAGCTAATTCCCGGAACCCGAACCGGTCGACGGGCACGACTGATCGAAAAGGCTCAACGAAAGAGCATGACCGGGACGAGGCAGGAGCGGATCATCTCGGTCGTGGTCGAGCCAATGATCAGGCTGCGGATGCGTGAATGGCCATAGGCGCCCATCACGACCATGTCGATGGCGTCGCTCGTGACCGCTTCGGCGATCGCGGCGTCGGCGTGGCCGGGCACGATATCGGCCGTGACGTCACGACCACCGCTGCCAAGCAGGGCTGCGGCTTCATCGAGCTTGCTGCGGGCTTCGGGGGTGTCGTTGCCAACCGTGAGCAGGCGACAGGGCAGGCCGGCAAAAAGTTTGCTGCGCGCGACATGTTCGACCGCCATCTTTGCGCTGGAACCGCCGTCAAAGGCGATCAGGAAGCGGTTAACCGCGCGGAAGGCGCGGGCGGCGACCAGTACCGGCTTGTGGCTCGAACGCACGACCCGTTCCAGGTTGGAACCCAGATGCAGCTTGTCGAAATCGGCCGCTTCGCCGCGTTTCCCGATGACGATCAGATCGGCTTCGGCCTCGAATTCCTGCAGGGTTTCGACGATCTCGCCATGGCGAAGTTTGGTTTCGACCGCTTCGATGCCGTCGGTGACCAGGCGGGCATGGGCCTCATCCAGGATCAGACGTCCGCGCCGCATGGCGAGTTTTGCCTTGCTCTCGTCCAGGCTGGCGAGTTCCTCAAGTAGGGTGTCGCGTGCGTTGGCGTCGAGATTACCCGAGAGATTGACCGGCGCGCTGGATGTGTCGCGCCTGCCCAGCACATGGATCAGTTCGACCGAGGCATCGCAGCGCGCTGCTGCCCAGGCCGCATGGTCACAAACACTTTCAGAATAGATCGAGCCGTCGATCAGGGCGATGAGTTTGGTCATGGGTTTTGCCTCAGTGCCCTATCAGGCGGTCGATTGCGCCGGGTTTGTCATGAACCGCCAGGTTATCAACAATCGTCTCGCTTGCGGCGTTGAGACCGATAATTTCGACCTCGGCGCCCTCGCGACGGAACTTCAGCACCACGGTATCAAGACTGGCGACACTCGATATGTCCCAGATATGCGCGCGTGAGACGTCGATGACGATCTTTTCGAGCGCTTCACGAAAGTCGAAGGAGGCAAGGAAAGCATCGGCCGACGCGAAAAACACCTGGCCTTCGACAAGGTAGGTCCTCGCTGTGTTGTCTTCCGAGAGAGTCGAGGTGACGCGGAAGATCTGCGCGATCTTCCAGGAAAAGAAGAGACCCGAGAGCAAAACGCCGACGCCAACCCCGATCGCCAGATTATGCGTGGCAACGACGGTCACCACGGTTGCCAACATGACCAGAGACGAGCTCCTCGGGTGGACGCGCAGGTTCCGGATCGAATCCCAGCTGAACGTGCCGACCGAGACCATGATCATGATCGCGACCAGGGCAGCCATTGGAACCTGGCTCACCCAATCGCCCAGCACGACACACAGGATGAGCAGGAAGATACCGGCACACAGCGTGGAAAGCCGCCCGCGACCGCCTGATTTCACGTTGATCACCGACTGGCCGATCATGGCGCAGCCGGCCATGCCGCCAATGAAGCCGGTGGCGCAGTTGGCGATGCCCTGACCGACGCATTCGCGGTCCTTGTTGCTCGTGGTGTCGGTCAACTCGTCGACGATGGAGGCCGTCATCAGCGATTCCAGCAGGCCGACGACCGCGATCGCGGCTGAATAGGGCAGCACGATCAGCAGAGTATCGAGAGTCAGCGGGATGTCGGGAAGCAGGAAAATCGGCAGGGTCGATGGAAGGTCACCCATGTCACCAACGGTGCGCAGGTCGAGATCGAAGGCGAGTGTGACTGCCGTGAGCGCAACAATGCAGACGAGCGGCGAAGGCACTGCCTTGGTCAGGTGCGGGAAGAGATAGATGATCGCAAGGCCCGCCGCGACCATGACATAAGTCAGCCATGGCACGCCGATCAGTTCGGGCAACTGGGCAAGGAAGATCAGGATCGCCAGGGCATTGACGAAACCGGTCAGCACCGAGCGAGAGACGAACCGCATCAGGTGTCCAAGACGCAGCGCTCCGGCCACGACCTGAAGGACGCCTGCGAGCACGGTGGCCGCGAGCAGGTATTGCAGTCCATGATCGGCGACAAGTGTGACCATGAGCACGGCTGTTGCAGCGGTTGCCGCAGAGATCATGCCGGGGCGTCCGCCCGCGATTGCCGTGATCACGGCAATCGAGAACGAAGCATAAAGCCCGACTTTGGGGTCGACACCGGCAATGATGGAGAACGCAACGGCCTCGGGGATCAGCGCCAGAGCGACGACCAATCCGGCGAGCACGTCACCGCGTATGTTGCCCAGCCACTCGATGCGCAGGCGATAGAGGAGGTCGGTGTTCAGGGGAAACTCCGGAAGCAGCACGCCTGTTTGCGGCGGACAGAAAGGGTGCGGGCCAGAACCGACGGGTTCGGGGCTCGCTGGGGCGACGACATCTAACGATGCATGGATGGGTGCGGTCCGCAGTCGGCTGCGAACGCGCCAGAGGCGTCTACGCTGAATCGCTGTGAAGTTAAAGAGCTTCCATCACCGACCAAAATGCGAAAAAGCTCGGCGCTTGAAAACCCTCAAGGGTCGGTTCCCATATCAGACTTCGGCGACAGGTTTGTCCACACCATCCATCGTCTCGATCATTCTATTGTTCCTCCCGCAAGACCTTGACTAGGGCCATCACATGTTCATCGCCGTAACCCGCAGCAATCGCCTTTTCAAACAGGCTGGTGACGTAGTCAGGGAAGTCTGAATTGATCCCCGCATCGCGCGCCTGCATGCGGATGCGTTGGGCCGCAGAATCCCAGATACGAATGGTCGCTGAAGGGTTCTCGAAGTTGGAGGTGTGAATGACCTCGGCATAGCGCTGGGAAAAGCCGCCCTTGGAGAACAGGCTCGCCAGTTGATCGAGACCGACACCTTCGGCCTCACACATGCGCGCGGCATGCGAGACGGCCATGAACCTGCCATAGGATTCGCAGACCGCGGCAAGATCGAGGACGGAAGCTGCCCGCACATTCGCGCCGAGATAACGCAACGTGCCGCCAAGGCTGGTGAGCAAGTCTGACACGCCTTTGAACGCGTCTTCATCGCCCGACAGGAGAAACTCGGCGCTGTCCTTGCCGATGTCGTCCGGGGCGCACTGGATGGCGCCGTCCAGATAGGATGCGCCCAGTGCGCCCATCCATTCTGTGCTGTAACTGGCCTCCTGCGGCGTGCTGGTGCTGAGCTGCACAAAGGTGCGCCCGGCCAGATGTGGTTTCACGCTCTCGGTCTGCAGCAGCGTGTCCGTGACGGCATTGCTGTCGACGCAGATCAGGATCACAGGGCTCGCCGCGACGGCGGCCGCGACATTGTTCGTGGCTGCGACACCATCATCAATGAAGGGTTGCATCCTGGCCGACGAACGGTTCCAGACGGTTAGGTCATACCCGGCTTGTCGCAGGGTCCGGGCGAGTGCGGACCCCATCTTTCCCAAGCCAATGACGGAAATGTCGCTCATGGGGAATTCTCCTGTTTGGTGATGTCCGCACGGGCCAAATCTCTAGCGATTTACAAGATTGATCCGCAGCCTCCCCTTTCGGGGTATTGTCATGTTGAAAGAGCGGGGAGGAATGTGTCCCCTTTCCCTCTGAGTCCGGTTAGCACAGGTCACTTCCTGCCGCTGAGCGCTCGTCAGGCATGGCAAAGTGCTTCGGGAACATCTGCGCGAAATAGCGGAAACAGTCATCCCGGGTGTCCTCACGAGTGATTTCCTTGGGATACAGCAACAGATTCAGCCAGAGGCCGTCAACCAGTGCCTCGATTGACCGGGTCACCGATACCGCATCAAGGTGCTGATAACCGCCATCTCTGATGATCTCATCGCAAACCCGGAGAAGTTCCGCGGCGCGTTCGTCATCATAATGATTGTGGAGCTTGAGATAGTTCGGGCGGTATTTCGCCTGGCCCCAGAAAGCGAACCACACGGCCAGTTTTTTGGCCGAACAGATACTCTTGTTGAAATCGGCTTCGATGATGGCGGTTAGTTGCAGCACGGGATCTGAACCTGCGCGCAGCATGGCTCCATGCCAGTATTTGTGATGTTCGTCGGCCAGGAACTCCAGTGTCGCGAGGTAGAGATCTTCCTTGCTGTCAAAATGGAAGTTCACGACGCCATGGGAAAGCCTGGCCCCTTTGGTGACAGTTTCCAAAGTGGTGCCTGAAAAGCCCTTCCTGGAAATCGAGTCGATCGTTGCGTTGATCAACTGCTGGCGGCGCTCCTCCCTGATGGCGGAGCGCCCGTTGCCTGAAGCGGGTTTCTTGATGGTCTGTGGCATCTCTGATTACTCGATCACTGGCGCGGAACTGCCTGTCGTGCTCTCCTGATGAACCGGCCTTTCGGCCCACGCGAACATGAGCATTGCACCTATCACCCAAATTGGCCGCTGCATCCAGCACACCGGTGATATATTTGTTGGAAGCAGGGATTTGGGCTCTCCAATTTAGAAGCGCCGAATAACACTTCTCCACAGTCGCCCGAAAGTTGAATAGTCGCGACCTGTCTGCGAGGTTGGAGCGCTCGAAAATGGGTGACGGGGGACATAACATGTTGGAACGAACAAAGCGGCGGACCTTGATGGCTGTGGCGATCGGAATTGCTGGATTGCTGAGCACCGGCCCTGCCGTCTACGGGCAGGATGACGTCGAGCTTCGGGAATCCGGGACCATTGAAATATCTTCGATCCAGATCGCTCTGATGTGGAGCGGAAGTCTTGGCGGAGGCACCCTGCATTTCAACGGGGAAAGCCACGGCTTCACGCTCGGTGGTGCAGGTTTTGGCGGTGTCGGCGGTTCGAGTCTCAAAGCTACCGGCACGGTCTACAATCTCGACAGTCTCGATCAGTTCGAGGGCGCCTTTGGCCAGGCTCGCACCGGTTTTGTGGCCGGTAGCGAGGGTTCTTCGAGATTCTGGATGGAAAACGAAAGCGGCGTCTACATCGAGCTTGAAGGGGACCGCGAGGGCCTGATGCTGGCCATGGGCGCTGACGTTCTCTACTTCGAACTCGACTAGAGCAATTGAGGTCCATCCGGCATCGCAGTGCGATTGCAGATGGGCCGGTGGGCTGCTCTCAACTCTATGAAATTGAGCGGATTCACATCGACACACGAAACCACGAGATTGTTCCGTGTTGTCATGATCCGCTCCGGAGGAAGTACGATGTTGCAGACATTCAGAACTATCTTCATTCGCGCCGGCGCTCTTGCAGTGCTGGCTGCTTTTGTCCTGCAGGGCGGCAAAGTTGCCATTGCAGATGACCATGAAAATGCTTCGGCCTTCGCCGTGGTGGTTTCCGAGGGCCGTGTCATTCCCGTCGGTGATGACGGCATGCGGATCATGGGCACGGTTTTGGGCCCGTTTTTTGTCGATGCCGGTTACGGTCCGACTGATGCGGGTGACCTGAGTTGCCTGGCCAACATGGCCGGCAATTATTCGAGCGGGGCGATCTCTGGCGAGGGAAGTTGCGTCATCGTCTCGGGGGATTCCCGCCTGTTTGGTGACTGGACCTGCCAGGGCATGCTCTTTGTCGGATGCAAGGGCGAGTTCGTGATTACCGGCGGCGACGGCGGGTTTGGAGGCGCAACCGGTGGCGGATTGATGGTGTCGCGAACCAGCGATGCCTCTGCTGCCGTTATCGCAGACCGCGCCGCCGGCATCACCCAGGGCCGTGGCATCATCTTCTGGGATGCGTTCGACGTCGTTCTGCCTTAGGCCGATTGTTTTGGCTTCATGCTGCCGGCTTCAGATATGAGTAAGGTGCGCGGATCGTTGATGCGGCAGCGTCCGATCCGGTTCACCGTTCTTCTGGTTGTCGCGGTGGAACTGGTGTGACGACCTCGCGGCTACGTGTCGGCTTGCTCATGGGCACCCTCGTGGTCGGAAATATTGGTGCGCCGGGACGTCTGAACTACACGGTGATTGGTGACACGGTGAACGCGGCGCAGCGCATGGAAGGTCTCGGCAAGGAGGTCGCTGCTGATGCCGAGGCCTGTGTCCTTGTGAGCGAGACCACCCTGATTGCGGCCTCGAGCCCGGATGCGACCTCGACTGGACCAAAGAATGTCAAGGGACGCTCCGAGCCGATGAATGTGTGGCGTTTGATCTGACGCGGAATTTTGCGACGGACTTTTTGGCACATCGAGGGCTGTTCACGGTCACGTCACGTGACAGGGTGTACCAGACTGTTACGTTTCTAGTCGTCGGTGCAGACTGGCAATTCGATGAAAAGAGGGGCTAAAGACATGAAACACTCAAATCTCTTCAAACATCTTGGGACAGGCGCATTCTGTGTCGCGCTATTATTGGCTCCCACGCTCGCCATGGCGCAGGATCAGGGCTCGAAAGCGATGTCGGCGCGCCAGGGGTTCATGCAGGTCGTCGTCTGGGAGGCTGGCCCTTTGTTCGGCATGGCCAAAGGCGATGTACCTTATGATGCCGAAGTTGCAGCGGCCAATGCGGCCAATCTCAACGCTCTCGTGCAATACGGGGTCGATCGGTTGTTCATTCCAGGCACTTCAAAATCCGAACACCCCAGCGATTCCAGGGCACTGATGTCGATCTGGAATCAGCCGGCAGAGTTTGCGGCGGCTTATGGTGACATGCAGGCCGCGACAGCAGCGCTGGCCGCCGAGGCAGGCAATGGCCAGGAAGCTCTGGCAGCGGCGGTCGGGAACCTGGGCAAATCCTGCGGCAACTGCCATGAGGACTTCCGGGCCGAGGAATACTGATTCACGACGCCAATATACGCGCCAATATCCGCCGTGACCTGACCCCATGACGAGGATCGGCTTGCGCAAGGCCGCGCGGCTGGTTGGCGCGGTCGTTGTTCTGATTGCAGCCGGGCTCTGGTTCCTGGCGGAGCCGCGCATGATTGATGCCGACGGGCTGCCGGACCACATCGCGGATCCCGAATACGGCCGTCTGGTGTTTCACGAGGCCGGCTGCAATTCATGCCACGCCGCGCCTGGCGCGAAGGGTGAGGAAAAGCTCGTGCTTGCCGGTGGGCTGGGGCTCAAAACACCGTTTGGTACGTTCTACGCGCCCAACATCTCAACCGATCTGGTCGATGGCATTGGCGGCTGGAGCGACCTGGAGTTCGTCAACGCGGTGATGCGCGGGGTTTCTCCTGACGGCAGCCACTATTATCCAGCCTTTCCATACCTTTCGTACCAGCGCATGACGATTGAGGATGTTCTCGACCTCAAGGCCTACATGGACACCTTGCCGGCGATTGGCGGCGTAGCGCCTTCCCATGATCTGCTGGCGCCTCTTCGTCTGCGCCGGGGCATTGGCCTGTGGAAGCTTGCGTTCATGGACGACGCACCCTTCGTGCCGCCGCTGGGTGCAGATGAACAGATTGCCCGTGGCGCCTATCTGGTGAACGGTCCCGGCCATTGCGGCGAGTGCCACACACCGCGAAACCTGTTTGGTGCGCCCGATCAGGAGCGCGCGTTTTCCGGTGGACCGGCTCCGGAAGGTGCCAAAAACGTACCCAACATCACGCCCAGTGAGGATGGCATTGGTGGCTGGTCCGAGCGTGACATCACGGCTGCGTTGCGAACCGGCCTGTTGCCCGGTTTCGAGACCTTCGGCGGATTGATGGTTCCTGTTCAGGAGAACATGGCTGCCTTGACCGATGCAGACCGTGAAGCAATCGCCGCGTACCTGCTGTCGCTGCCGCCGAAACCGAGCTGGTGGAAACAATAGGACTGAAGGTCGGTTGCGCTCTTCCATGGGGTTTGCACAGTTGCGTCGCGGTCCGTGTTGGGCGAAGGAGGAGCCGGCTGGCAGCCGGTGTTGCCAGACTTGAAACAACAGAACTGGTAATTGTCTGACATGAAGAAGATCGTTCTTACCGGTTCCGCCGGCCGCCTGGGTTCCCACCTGCGTGAGCCCCTGCTGGAGATCGCCGACGCGCTCGTTTCGGCAGATCTGGTCGATGATTTCGGCAAGCTTCACGATCGCGAAACCTATGTGAAGGCGGATCTCTCCAGGCTCGACGAGATGACGGAAGTGCTCAAGGGCGCCGAGATGGTCGTGCATTTCGACGCAATCGGCGATAAAGCGCCCTTCGATGCGATCCTGCAGTCCAACATCATCGGTTGTTACAATGTCTGGGAGGCGGCCAGGATCAACGGGCTGCGCCGGATCGTTTATGCCAGCTCGATCCATGCCGTCGGGATGCACGCGCGCACCGAGAACATCGGTACCGACGCGCCCCATCGGCCCGATACCTTCTATGGTCTTGCCAAGTGTTTTGCCGAGGATCTGGGATCGCTCTATTGGGACAAGTTCCAGATGGAATCGGTCTGTATGCGTATCCTTTCCTGCGCGCCGGTCGACAACACCAGAGCCCGTTTCCTGGGTTACCGTCCCAAGGACAACGCAGAACAATTTGCCGAAAGCATCCTGGCCGAGACACCGCCGCAGGACCTGAACGATCCGGCCCATCTCTATCAGGGCGGTCCCTTTGCTGCCGTCGAACCCGGCAAGAGCGGGTTGGCAACCATGAACATCATCGACGACACAAAGAAACTCTGATTGGGTGGAGGCTACCTGGCCGGCTCGATGGAAATGACTGCCATGACGACATGAAGAAGCCATCCCGATGACAAACCAACGCCGACCGAGCCAATCGGCAATGCCCGGTGCAGGCCTGACGCGACGTGATGTGCGGGCGACTTCGGTTGGTGCCGCAGCGGGATTGGGCCTGTCGGGGTCGTCGGGCAACGCGGCTGAAGATGTCGCAAGACACAACATCATCCTGATCATCTCCGACCAGGAATCGTACAAAATCCTGGCACCCGACGACTACGAACTACCCGTGCGGGCGGAACTTGACCGGCGCGGCACGCGGTTCGAGAACCACTATATCGGGGCTGCCATGTGTACGCCGTCGCGCGGCGTCATGTTCAGTGGTCAGCCGCCCCAGGTGAACGGCCTCTTCGACCAGATGGAACTGGGCTATGTGCCCAGCCTCAGGACGGACAAACCTTCCTTGGGCACGGTCATGAGGGCACTTGGTTACAAGACGGCCTATTTCGGAAAATTCGAGTTGAAGCAGAGCATCATTTATCCCTCTGACGACATCAACTACACCAACGCACTTGATGAATACGGCTTCGACACCTTTGCGCCGGATGGTGACAAGACCGGCGCGCCCGATCAGGGCTATAACACCGATCTCTATACTGCGGCCGAAGCTGCCCGCTGGATGCGAAGCCATGGCCAGGAGATCAACGCTGCCGGGCATCCCTGGTTTCTCGTCGTCAGTTTCGTCATGCCCCATGACATCATGTATGCCGATGCGAACCTGCAGGGTGATCAACCTCAGGTCTCGAAAGTAGGTCTCACCCTCACAGCGCCACCCGACAACGAGCTTTACCGGGCCGAGTGGCAGTTTCCCCTTTCAGCGTCGCACACACAGCCCCTCGATCTGCCGGGCGTCCGGTTGCGCAGCGCGCGTATTACAAGGGCTGGTCCGACATCGTGGGCTATATTTCCAATGACAACGAAGCCATGTGGCGCAAGTTCTACAACTATTATCTGAACCTGATACGCGACAACGACCGCAACATGGGGATTGTCGTCGATGCGGTCAGCGAGCTAGGCCTGTGGGGCAACACCATTGTCGTCAGAACGGCGGACCATGGCGAACTTGCCGGCAGTCATGGTGGATTGCGTGGCAAGGGACCGCTCCCCTTCGAGCAACAAAGTCATGTGCCCTTTGTCATCGTGCATCCCGACCAGCCCGGCGGGCGGCGCTGCCATGCCGTGACCAGCCATATCGACCTTGTGCCGACGCTGGCCGGTTTGACCGGCGCACCAGAGAACGCGCTCGGTACGGAGCTGCGTGGACTGCCGGGCCAAGACATTTCGCAGGTGCTGGATGATCCCGATGCCGCCGGCTTCGATGCGATCTGGCCGGCCGCGCTGTTCAACTATGTTGGCCTACAGACGATCGATCCCAGCTACATGTTACTTGCCGGTGCCGACACGGAAGGGGCTGCCACCGCTCTCGGAAAAAAACCCGAATCTGTCACACCGGGGTTTCATCAATTTCTGCTTTGACGGGCGCTACAAATATGCCCGTTATTATGCACCCGACCAGTTCAACACGCCGCTGGCGTTCGACGATATCTTCGGCGGGAACGAGCTCGAACTGTTCGATCTCGAGGCCGATCCCGACGAGGTTGAAAACCTGGCGCTGGATGGCGAACAAAACCGTGCTCTGATCGTGGCCATGAACGATCTCCTGAACGATCTGATTGCCCAGGAGGTTGGCGTCAATGACGGCAGTTTTCTGCCCGAGGTGGTGCGCCCCAAAACCTAGGAATACGAACGACCTTGGCCGTTTGCATCCAGCGCACGACTTTCCGTCGTTTCACATCCGCGCTGGGCAACGCCGGTCGCTCCGCCCAAACTGTGGTTTGAGATGGGAGATGAGACATGTCGGCAACAACAGTGATCCGTAACGCTCCGTGGATCGTGGCTTATGATGAGCAGACAGAGGGGCACAAGTACATCCGTGATGGTGATGTTGCCTTGCGTGGCGACAGGATCATCTTCATCGGAGAGCGCTTTGACGAGCCTGCCGATCATGTTGTCGATGGCACGGACTGTCTGGTCATGCCGGGTTTGCTCGACCTGCATCTGCACGGCTATCAGGTCAGCCACGGCAAAGGATTCTTCGAAGACCTGGCATCCAAACATATGTGGATGACGCAGCTTTTTGAATTCACATGGCTGCTTCAGGAAGACGATGAATCGGCCGTCGCGGCGATGCAGGCTGCCGCATGTGAATTGTTGAAAAGCGGCTGTACGACCATGGCCGAGCTCTATTGCTCGCAACGTCTGCCGTTCGAGGGGTGGCTCGATGTTCTGGCCGCGACCGGCATCCGCACCTTTGCCTGCCCGATGGTCAACTCGGGTCATTAGTACACACCCAATGGTCGCGACCATCTTTATGCCTGGAATGAACAAAAGGGACTGGATGATCTCGCCGGCGCCCTGGACCTGATCGATGCGGCGGAAGAACACCCGTCAGGACGACTCCATGGCATGGTCGGCGCAGCCCAGGTCGATACCTGCACGGAGGAATTATTCCATCGCGCCAAACAAGCCGCGCTCGATCGCGACATACCGTTGCAGACCCACGCGGCGCAGTCCGTAATGGAATTTCGCGAGATGATCCGTCGCCATCGAAAGACGCCGATAGAATGGCTCGATGACATCGGTGTGCTGGGACCCAAAACCCTGATCGGCCATGCCATCAACATCGACCAGCATCCCTGGATCAATCACCACGAACACAAGGATCTGGAACGCTTGAGCCGGTCCGGCGCATCCGTCATCCATTGTCCACGCGATTTCGCCCAGTGGGGCGACATGATGCGGAGTCTGGGGTCTTACCGGGAAGCCGGTATCAACATGGCGCTTGGTACTGACGGCTATCCCCACGACATGATCGAGGAAATGCGGATTGCCGGCCTGATCTCCAAGGTCGCGAGCGGCAATGTCGATCTGCTGCGGACCGAGGACGTTTTCGAGATCGCGACCCTGGGTGGAGCCCGCGCCGTGGGGCGTGATGACCTTGGTCGTCTTGCGCCAGGAGCCAAGGCCGACGTTGTCCTGGTCGATCTGAAACATCCGTCCATGCGCCCGCTGCGCGACCCCATTCGCTCCCTGGTTTATTCCGGTGTCGCTTCGGCGGTGCGCGATGTCTTTGTCAACGGCGAGCAAATGGTCGGTGACGGAGAAATTCTGACGATGGACCAGGGAGAGGTCCTCGACCGCTTGCAGGCGGGTCAGAACAGAGCGCTCGAGAAGGTCCACGAAGTCGATTGGAATGGCCGATCCGCCGAAGAAATCTCGCCAATCTGCCTGCCGGTCGAGTAGGCCGACAATTCCAACAGCAAGACGATGTAGCTTTCGGGCAGCAATTAGTTCCAATCTGTCTATGGCTGCGCCTACTCATCCTGGAGGTTCCCCGATGACCCTTGTCGACCGCAGAGAGCATGAGGGTGCGCTTGTGCTCACGCTGAACAGGCCTGAGAAGCGCAATGCTCTCAATGCCACCCTGTGGGAGGAACTGCACGAGGTGCTCGTTTTTGCGAGCGAGCAGCATGCGCGCTGCGTCGTCCTTGCAGGTGCCGGCAAGGCCTTCAGCGCTGGGGGAGACGTTTCCGAAGCCGACGGCGCCGATGATGCCTTGTATCAACGTATTTACAGCCTCACGCACCGGGCCGTCGAAGCGCTTTACAGGTTGCCCTGCCCGACCATCGCGATGGTTCATGGTGCAGCGGTCGGCGCGGGCCTTGAACTTGCCCTTGCATGTGATTTTCGCTTCGCCGGGGAATCGGCATTTTTCGAGATCGGCTTCACGAAGTTTGCGGCGCCGCCCGAGGCGATCTCAGCGGCCATGTTGCCCCGCCTGCTCGGCCTGGAGCAGGCCAAGCGTTGGGTTTTCACCGGCGAGCGCTGGACCGGCGAACAGGCTCGAGCCAACGGGCTGGTGGGCGAACTTTTCCCTGATGAACGGCTGAGGGAGGAGACCCTGGCGTTTGCTGCCCAACTCGCCAGCGGACCGACCGGCGCTTATGGCATGGCCAAGAAGCTGATGAACGAAAGTTATGAGCGTTCCGTGGAGGACACCATCGTCGCCACGTTCCACGAGGGCATTGCCAGCATGAAGACGCAGGATGCAGCCGAGGCGATCCAGGCGATGGTCGAACGCCGGGAGCCGAAGTTCACGGGGAGATAGAGCCCGAATCCTAAGTGAGACCTGGCTGTTCGTTCCTGTTCCGCGCTGTCGATGCCGTATTCGTGCGATTGCCCAAAAAGGATGCGAAGGTCCTGCCCGCAGATTGATATGAGTGA
>JABIUG010000517.1 GCA_018700655.1 Rhodospirillaceae bacterium
AGACCTGGTGAACGGCTGTTGCAGGCGTCTGCGCGCCGCCGGCATGCCGCTCAGCCGCGCCATGATCAGCTATCGCACCCTGCATCCGCTGTTCGAGGCGATCTGGCTGCGCTGGGATCAAACCGCTGGTGTCGGCACCTATGAAATGCCCCATGGCGAAACCGGAACGCGCCTCTTCCACAACAGCCCGGTCGGTGACAGCAGGAGCCAGTACGCACCGACATCGAGCTCCGGGCAACCCGGCATCGCCACCAGACTGCCTGCGGCCAATTCCCGTTCGACGAACATCGCAGTTGCCAGCACAACACCCAACCCGGCCTGCGCAGCAGCGATCGCGGCATCGTCGACGTCAAAGCGGTGAGGGAACGACAGATCAGCCATGTCGACACCGTGCGCCTTGCACCACACCTGCCAATCCCAGTCGTCCTGCGTTGCACCCAGAAGGGGTAGCCGCACGAGATCAGCCAGACCGATTACCGACTCTCGTTCGATCAGCCCTGGCGAAGCATAAATTCCGCAGCAATCATCCACCAGTTTCTCTGCTCCACGCCGTATCGGCTTGCCGCGCGAATAGGCGATCGCCAAGTCGACATCATGTTCGGACATCGGTGTTGGTTCGGCAAAGGTTTCCAGACTGACCCGAATACGCGAATGCCGGGCGCGAAAGTCATCCAGTCGGGGGATCAGCCAGCGCATGGCAAGCGAGGCCGTGACCCGCAGCGAGACTTCGTTGGCGTCCCGGGTAACGCGCGTGTCGCGGCAACCATCGATTCGATGGCCGGTGAGAGTTCGCGCGAGAACGACCGGCCGTCATCGGTCAGCTCGATCGCGTTGTTGCGTCGATGGAACAGCATCACGCCCAGCGCCTCTTCAAGCTGCTTGAGTTGATGGCTGACGGCCCCAGCCGTGACCGACAGTTCCACAGCAGCCGCCTTCACACTTTCGTGGCGCGCGACGCATTCGAAGGCGCGCAGGGCGTTGAGAGAGACGCCATTGGGAAGCCGCTGCATGAGGATTCCTCAATTTGTGATCTTCATGAATGTCAGTATCAAAGATACAGAGGCTAGCCTGCATTATTCCACCTCAACTTTGGGGCCACCTGAAGACAACACCTTCCACATCGGGGCTTGATATATTTCGATAAAACTAGAAATATAGTATATTGAAATAATGGAGTCGCTCGATGATCGAACTGGAAGAAGCAGCGCAGGGCTTTGCCGCAGCCGGGTCCGAGCCACGTTTGACGGTTCTGCTCGCTCTGGTCCGCGCAGGTGGCAGGGGCCTGAGCGTCGGCGAGATCCAGGAACGGGTTGCCATTCCGGCCTCGACCCTGGCCCATCACCTTAAGTTCCTTGCCGCGGCGGGCCTGGTCGAACAGGAAAAGGAGGGTCGCACGATCATCAACCGTGCGGCCTATGACCGCCTGCAGGCGCTGGCCGACTTCCTGTTGCTCCAATGTTGTTCGCAGCCAGGCCAGACCAGTACCCTTGTCAACTTCTCAAAGTCCGCCTGAGGCCACGACCATGACCGATCTCAGCCTTGCACCGACCACAACCACCCTGCGCCGCACCGCCGGTTACCTCACCAGCGTCTGGCTGCTGATCGCGCTTATCCCTCTGGGCATTCTGATCCTCGACCCCGTGCAGTTTCCGCCGATCATGGAGATCTCGATCCGCGCGCTTCTGGGCACCCTGCCCTATATCGCCGTCGCGGTTTTGCTGATTGCCACTCTCAAGGCCAGCGGAGCCGAGGCCGTGGTTGCCCGTGCCTTTGTCGGGCGGCCCTCGCGCATGATCGTTCTCGCCGCCCTGTTCGGCGGGCTGGCGCCGTTCTGTTCGTGCGAGGTCATTCCCTTCATCGCCGGCCTGCTGGCGCTGGGCGTGCCCTTGCCCGCCGTGATGGCGTTCTGGCTCGCCTCACCCCTGATAGACCCGCCGACCCTCTTCATCACGGCCGGCGCCCTGGGCTGGGAATTTGCCGTCGGCAAGGCGATCGCGGCGGTCTCGATCGGCCTCATGGGTGGTTTTGCACTCAAGGCCTTCATGACCAGCGGTGCCTTTGCCGATCCGCTGCGCCCGCGCACCGGCGGTGGCTGCGCCAGCTGCGGTACCTCACCCTTCGACGGCCGCCCGGTCTGGCGCTTCTGGCGCGAAGAGGAGCGCCGCGCCACCTTCCGCCGCGAAGGCACGGCCAACGCCATCTTCCTGTTGAAGTGGCTCGCCTTCGCCTATCTGCTCGAAGGCCTGCTGATCACCTATGTCCCGGCCGAAGCGATCGGCCCGGTCGTCGGCGGCGACTGCCTGCTCTCGATCATGATCGCAGCCTTCATCGGTGCGCCAGCTTATCTCAACAGCTATGCCGCGCCGCCGCTGGTTGCCGGCCTGATGGAACAGGGCATGAGCCCCGGCGCCGCAATGGCCTTCATGGTCGGCGGCGCAGTCAGCTCGATCCCGGCCATGGCTGCGGTCTGGTCCCTCGTGAAGGCACCCGTCTTTGCCAGCTACATGATCCTGGGCATCGGCGGCGCAATCATCGTCGGCGCCGTGTTCGGCGCTGTGCTGGGCGGCTGAAACAAACGCGTGTCACCCGGCCTTGAGCCGGGAGCTCGGGCAACACTGTTCTCGCTACTTTGCCTGATCGAAATCCCGGATCACGGTCGCCATGCTCCCTTGTCCGGGATGACACATATCGAATTTCCAGTGGTGGCGTTCGGCGGCAAGAGCAAAGCGGCCGCCGACCGGTGCGACGGCACCGGCGCGCCAAAGGCGCGGAAGCCAAGCGTGCGGAGTACGCACCCGGTGCTTGAGGGAACAACCAAAACCCCCCGCCGCACTACAGCCGGGGCGGCACCTGACTTCTAACCCTGCCGTTCCACCATCATCTTCTTGATCTCGCCGATCGCCTTGGCCGGGTTGAGGTGTTTCGGGCAGGACTTGGCGCAGTTCATGATCGTGTGGCAGCGATAAAGTTTGAACGGGTCTTCGAGTTCGTCGAGTCGTTCGTTGGTTGCTTCGTCGCGGCTGTCGGCGATCCAGCGATAAGCCTGCAGCAGCACGGCGGGGCCGAGATAACGGTCGGAGTTCCACCAGTAACTGGGGCAGCTCGTCTGGCAGCAGAAACACAGGATGCACTCATAGAGTCCGTCCAGCTCCTCGCGTTCCTCAGGTGACTGCAGGCGTTCCTTGTCGGGTAAGGCCGGGGTTTCGGTCTGCATCCAGGGCTTGATCGAGGCGAGCTGCTCATAGGCATGGCTGAGATCGGGGATGAGATCCTTGACCACGCCCATATGGGGCAAGGGATAGATCTTCACGTCGCCCTTCACCTCGTCGATCGGCTTGGTGCAGGCCAGCGTGTTGGTCCCGTCGATGTTCATCGCGCAGGAACCGCAGATGCCTTCGCGGCAGGAGCGCCGGAACGTGAGCGTCGGGTCGGTCTCGTTCTTGATCTTGATCAGCGCGTCCAGAACCATCGGCCCGCACTTGTCACGGTCGACCTCATAGGTATCGAGCTGCGGAGTATCGCCGCTGTCTGGGTCATACCGGTAGACCTTGAACCGCGTGCGGTTCTTGGCGTCATCCTGGACGGGATGGGCCTTGCCGTTACGGACTCTGGAGTTTTTCGGCAGTCGGAATTCAGCCATGTGACAAGGGCCCCGTCAGTCGTCGCCGAGTTGAACACAAAGGTCGGTCTGCTGTTGGGCAAACTGGCAAATCAGAAGGATGTGCTGGCGCTGCAACACAAACTCCAGGTGCCCGGCGCTGTTGTGGTAGGTCGAGACCACGACAAATCCTGCCGCAAGTGCCTCGGCCATCCTGAAAGTGCTCTGTCGCCAAGAGTTGTTGGCTTGCGCCGACATCGCGGTGAACACCACCGAAAGCGCCAGAAGGGTAGACAAAAGAGTACGTCGCATGGCGTGTCTCCTGCTCAATAGACCCGCGGTTTGGGCGGGATCGGTTCAATCTCGTCGGTCAACGGATTCATATGGACGGGGCGGAAATCGATAGTGTGTTTGCCGTCTTCCTCGAGCCAGCAAACCGAATGTTTCATCCAGTTTTCGTCATCACGGTCGGCAAAATCCTCGCGCGCATGGGCGCCGCGGCTTTCCTTGCGGTTCTCGGCACAGTTGATCGTGACGACCGCCTGTCGCCTCAGATTATCAAGCTCCCAGGTCTCAAGCAGGTCCGTGTTCCAGATCATCGACTGGTCCGCGACATTCACGTCCTCGAAGCTGGCAAAAACTTCACCCATCTTCTTGCAGCCTTCTTCCAGCGTCTCCTGGGTACGGAAAACCGCAGCATCGGTCTGCATGGTGCGCTGCATGTTGGAGCGAATTTCTGCCGTCCGGGTGCCACCCTTGGCGTGGCGCAGACGATCGAGCCGCTCGAGCGTGGCTTCGCCGGCATCCTTGGGCAGGTCACGCGGGGTCTGGTGGGGTTTGACGATCTCGGCCACGCGCATCGCAGCCGCGCGCCCGAAGACCACGAGATCAAGCAGCGAGTTCGAACCCAGCCGGTTGGCGCCATGGACCGAGACACAGGCGGCCTCGCCCGAAGCCATCAGGCCGGGCACGACCGCGTCGGGATCGCCGTCACGCGGGTTGACGACCTCGCCGTGATAGTTCGCGGGAATACCGCCCATGTTGTAATGCACCGTCGGCAGCACCGGGATCGGCTCCTTGGTGACATCGACGCCGGCAAAAATCCTGGCACTTTCAGAGATACCGGGAAGACGGTGACCGATGACGTCGGGGTCGAGATGGTCGAGCTTGAGGAAGAGATGATCGCTCTCGTCGCCGACACCGCGTCCGTCGCGAATCTCCATGGTCATCGCGCGTGACACGACATCGCGGCTCGCCAGATCCTTGGCCGAAGGCGCGTAACGTTCCATGAAACGTTCGCCCTCCGAGTTCACAAGATAACCGCCCTCGCCGCGCACGCCTTCGGTGATCAGCACACCGGCACCATAGATTCCGGTCGGATGGAACTGGACGAACTCCATGTCCTGGAGCACCAGACCGGCGCGCAGCGCCATACCGTTGCCGTCGCCCGTGCAGGTATGGGCCGAGGTGCAGGAGAAATAGCAGCGCCCGTAACCACCAGTCGCCAGGATCGTCATGTGGGCATTGAAGCGATGGATCGTGCCATCTTCCAGGCACCAGGCCATGACGCCGCGGCAGGAACCGTCATCGTCCATTATGAGATCGAGCGCAAAATACTCCAGGAAGAACTGCGCCTGGTTTTTAAGGGACTGCTGGTAGAGCGTGTGCAGGATGGCGTGACCGGTGCGATCGGCGGCAGCACAGGTCCGCTGGGCGGTGCCCTTGCCGTATCCCGTCGTCATGCCGCCAAAGGCGCGCTGGTAGATCTTGCCTTCGGGTGTGCGTGAGAACGGCACACCGTAATGCTCCAGTTCGATCACCGCCGCCGGGGCTTCCTTGCACATGTACTCGATCGCGTCCTGGTCGCCGAGCCAGTCGGAACCCTTGACCGTGTCGTACATGTGGTAACGCCAGTCATCCTCACCCATGTTGCCGAGCGCGGCCGAGATGCCGCCCTGGGCGGCCACGGTGTGGCTGCGGGTCGGGAACACCTTGGTGATGCAGGCGGTATGAAGACCGGCTTCTGCGAGGCCGAGTGTGGCGCGCAAGCCTGCGCCGCCGGCGCCCACGACAATGACGTCATAGTTGTGATCGATGATGGTGTAGGCAGACGACGCAGTCATGATGGTTTGTCCTCGGCCTTTAAGCGGCAAGCATGATGATGGAAACAATCCCGGCGACCGCCAGGAAAACGGTGCCAAGCAGCAGCGCGATCTGGAGGCCGACCTTCAAGGGTTCGTTATGGACGTAATCCTCGATCACGACCTGAACGCCAAGCTTCATGTGGTAGAGCCCGGTGCCGATCAGCAGGATCAGAGCGATCGGCGTGATCGGGATCTGCATCAACTCGGTGAACTCGCGGTAGCTTGCGCCTGCCATGCTGGGCAGCAGGCCGACCAGGAAAATGATCAGCGGAATAAGGGCGACAGCGGTCAGCCGCTGGTGCCACCAGTGGGAGGTGCCGGTTTTAGACGGGCCGAGTTTGCGGTTCGACATGATTACATCGCTCCCGTCACTGTGAGACCCAGTACCCAGGCAACCGCCGTCAGACCAATCGTTCCCAGGATCACGGCCCAGCCGGTGCGCGTCACGGTCCCAAGCTCGAAACCATGGCCGGCGTCCCAGAAGAGATGTCGGATGCCGTTGAGCAGGTGATAAAAAAGGCAGACCGAGAAGCCGAACAGGAAAAGATACCCCAGCCACGATCCGGCACACGCCTGCGCCAGTTCGAACGCTTCGGGGCCCGATGCCGCGGCCATCAGCCAAAGCACCAGGAACACGGTGCCCAGCGACAGCACAATGCCGGTGGCGCGATGCATGATCGACAGAACAGAGGTGATCTGCGGTCGATAGACCTGCAAATGCGGCGACAGCGGCCGGTTCGGGGCATCAGCCATGGGCAATTCTCCTTGCGTTGACCCTAGCGTCGTCTGGCGGCGAAAGGGGCAATGCTGCACTGCAACGAAGCAGCCTCACTCTATGTGGGGCGCCCTGTAGCGGTCAACGTTGCGATCACCATTGTGTTCATAATCGCGGCATCAGGGCCCAGTAGTCGAGATCAAGCACCTTGTCGGGGTGATCTCGCCCCTCCTCGCCCTTGTCGGGGAAGTCATCGCAGGGGTGGTTCTTGGTCGCGACCGTGCGGATACGTACCGCGCCGAGATCGTTCCTGGCCCCAATTTCGGGCTTTTCGACGATTTCGGACCAAGCATAGACCGTGTCGCCGGCAAAGGTCGGTGCGGTGTGGCGGCCGCCGTTGAGCCCGACAATCCGGCAGGCATTGGCCAGCCCGGTGAACGACAGGGCACGGGCTAGGCTGATGATGTGCCCGCCATAGATGATGCGTTTACCAAACCGGGTCTCGGATGCCCGGTGCAGGTCGAAATGGACCTTGGCGGTATTCTGATAGAGCCGGGTCGCCATCTGGTGTTCGGCTTCCTCGATCGCCATGCCGTCGACATGGTCGATCTTTTCACCGACCGAATATGCGTTCCAGCCACGTCCGTCCCCGGATGCAACAGCATCATAACCGGTCAGATCCAGGTCAGCCGGCACCTGGAGCGATCCCGCATCGACCACTTCGGGTAAATCGGGAACCTGCGCCTCCGGCGCAGGGCTTGCGGGGTCGCGTTTGTTGACCATGACCCAGCGGACGTATTCCAGCACCATCTCGTCACGCTGGTTGGTCCCGGTTGAGCGTACCCAGACAACACCAGCCTTGCCGTTCGAGAGTTCCCGCTTGCCCAGAACCTGCGAAACCGTCTTCAGCGTGTCGCCTGGATAAACCGGCACTCCGAAACGGCCATCGGCATAACCCAGATTGGCGATCGCGTTGAGCGAGACATCGGGCACGGTCTTGCCGAACACAATATGGAACACCAGCACGTCATCGATCGGACTTCCCGGCAGGCCACAGGCCTGCGCGAAGGTATCGGCTGAATGAAGCGCAAAACGCGAACCGGTCAATGCGGTGTAGAGCGCGGTGTCACCGGTCGTGATCGTGCGTGGCGTGGCATGGAGGAGCGTGCCACCGACCTCGAAGTCCTCGAAAAAATTGCCCGGCTGTTCAGTCATGCCGCACCGCTCTTGAGGGTCTCGATCGCCGCCGACAACTGGAGAATGCGTTTGGCCTCCTGGATGTGGAGGTTTTCGATCAGTTTGCCGTCGACCACGACCACGCCCTTGCCTTCCTTGGCAGCTTCGCTATGGGCCTCGATGATGCGTTGCGACCATTCTACCTCTTCTTGGGTCGGCCCGAAGATGCGGTTGGCGGCCTCGATCTGTTTGGGATGGATCAGGGTCTTGCCGTCGAATCCCATGTCGTGGCCCTGATGGCAGGCCATGTCGAAGGCCTTCATGTTCTCGAGATCGAGCTGCACACCATCAAGGATCGAGACATCAAAGGCACGCGCGGCAAGCATGCAGATGCCAAGGCTGGTGATCATCGGCAGACGGTCACGTGTGTGCTGGGCGGCGAGATCCTTGGTCAGGTCGGAGGTCCCCATGACCAGCGCACCCAGGCGCGGGCTCGAAGCGGCAATGCGTTCAGCATGCAGCATGGCAAGCGGCGTTTCCATCATGCACCAGATCGCCATGGTTTCGGGCGCGCCGGCGACATCCATGATCGAGAGCACCTCGCGAATAAAACCTGCGCCTTCGACCTTGGGCAGCAGGATCGCGTGGGCGCCCGACCGGGCCGCCTGCATGATGTCGTCGCGGCCCCAGGGCGTAACCAGCCCGTTGACCCTGATGACGACCTCGCGCCCGCCATAACCACCGGCCTTGACGGCCTCGCAGACCTGTTTGCGCGCTTCTTCCTTGGCATCGGGAGCGACGGCATCTTCGAGATCGAAGATCAGGCCGTCGGCATCGAGCGAGCGTGCCTTTTCCAGCGCACGGGCGTTGGAGCCCGGCATGTAAAGCACACTGCGGCGCGGACGAATGGTACGCGGCATGAAGAGTTCTCCTGTCGATCTCGATTTGGCGCGTACTATAGTCAGCACCCGGCAACGGACAACCGCCAGAACGGATAGGAAGCCAAGAACCCATGGATATCCTGACGATCCAGTCCCATGTCGCGCGCGGCCATGTCGGCCTCAATGCCGCAACGCTGCCGCTGCAGCTGATGGGCTTCGAAGTCGATGCGGTACCGACCGTGGTGTTCTCGAATCATCTGGGCTGGCCCGAATTCAAGGGCCGGGCGCTGGATGTCGACTGGGTGCGCGATGTCATCGACGGTGTTGATCATCGCGGGCTGGAGCGCTGCCGGGCCCTGCTCACCGGCTTCATCGGCAGCGCGGAGCTGGGCGAGGTCGTGCTCCATGCGCTGGACCGCGTGCGTGCCGCCAACCCCGCCGCGATCTATGCCTGCGACCCGGTCATGGGTAACGAGGAAGGGTTTTTCGTCCAACCCGGCGTGCCCGAATACCTGCGCGACCACATCGTGCCCCGCGCCGACATCCTGTTTCCAAACCATATGGAGCTGGAATTCCTGGTCGGGGCCGAGATCACCACGGTGGCGCAAGCGCTCGAAGCCGCACGTATGGTCCAGGCGATGGGTCCGCGCACCGTGGTCGTCACCTCACTCGAGGCCCGTGCCGGGTTCCCCGACACTATTCCGGTGATTGCCGCCGACGAAACCGGCGCCTGGCAAGCCAGCGTCGCTCGCCTCGACGTCCCGGTCGACGGCGCAGGCGATCTCGTCGCCGCGACCTTCACGGCAGCCGCACTGAACGGTGCAAGCCTACCTGACGCCCTCGCCCATGCCCTGGGCGCAACCCACGGCGTGATGCGCCGCACCGCCGAACTCGGCATGGACGAAATGGCACTGGTCGCCGCACAGAACGAAATCGTCGCGCCCAGTGAAGCTGTCACCATTTCGCCGATCACCTGATCAGGAGACTTCCATAATCCGCCATTTCGACCATGTCACCATCGCCGTCCGCGATCTCGCGCGTGCCAGGGCCTTTTTCGCACTGCTGGGTTTCGAGGAAGACAAAGCGGTGGTGATCAAGGGGCCGGTCTTTTCGGACTACATGGGTGTGGCCGGGATCAGTGCCGATCACGTGACGCTCGTCCTGCCCGGCAGCGCGCCACGCCTGGAAGTCCAGATCCTGCATTATCTGGAACCCGAAGCCGCCGACGATACCGGGATCACCAATCCGGGACGCATCGGCTTCAACCATATCTGCTTTGCCTGCGACGACCTTGACGGTCTGGTCACCCGCGTCGAGGCCAGCGGTTTCCGCCTGCGCAACGAGGTGCTCGATTTCCACAGCCGGCGTCTGGTCTTCCTTGAGGGTCCGGAGGGGGGCACCGTCAAACTGGCGGAGTGGCACTGAGGCGCACGACCCAACTCGCCTTGTCGACCTTGCCCTTGAGGAACTCACGATCCAGTTCTTCGGCGATCTGGACGGCGTTCAGCGCGGCACCCTTGCGCAGGTTGTCGGAGACCACCCACATCGAGAGACCATGCTCGACCGTCGGGTCCTTGCGGATGCGGCTGACATAGACGGCATCCTCGCCGGCGCAATCCGACTGGGTGATGTAACCACCGGGTTCGCGGTTATCGAGCACGACGACACCTTCGGATTCCATCAGCTGGTCGCGCGCATCCTCTTCGGAAAGCGGGCTGGCGAACTCGACATTGACCGCTTCGGCATGACCGATGAAAACCGGCACACGCACGCAGGTGGCGTGGACCTTGATCGAGGGATCCAGGATCTTCTGGGTCTCGACCATCATCTTCCACTCTTCCTTGGTCGAACCGTCATCCATGAAGACGTCGATCTGGGGAATGCAGTTGAAGGCGATTTCCTTCTGGAAAACGTCCGGGGGGAGATTGTCGTTGATGAACTTCTTCTTGGTCTGCTCGAAAAGTTCATCCATGCCCGCCTTGCCCGCGCCGCCGACCGCCTGATAGGTCGAAACCACGACTCGCTTGATCGGGGCGAGATCATGCAGGGGTTTCAGCGCGACCAGCATCTGGATCGTCGAGCAGTTCGGATTCGAGATGATGTAGCGGTTCTCGAACATCTTGAGATGGTGCGGATTGACCTCGGGCACGATCAGCGGAATGTCCTCGTCGTAGCGAAAGCGCGAGGTGTTATCGATCACGATGCATTCGGCCGCGGCGGCGCGCGGCGCGTGGATATCGGAGACCTTGGCTCCGGGCGAGAAGAGCGCAATGTCGGTGCCGTGGAAATCGTAGGTCTCGAGATCCTGGCATTTGAGGGTCTTGTCACCGAACGAAACTTCGCGCCCGATCGAGCGTGAAGACGCCAACGCGACAACCTCATCGGCCGGAAAGTTCCGCTCCGAAAGTGTCGAGAGGAGTTCATAACCCACGGCGCCCGTAGCGCCGACAACTGCAACCTTGTAGCCCATCATTCTCTCCATGCCGGCTTGTCCCGCTGATATGGGGTCATCGCCGGATTAAACAAAGCTCAACAAAAAGGGGCCTTGCGGCCCCTGGTCTCAAATCAAACAGGTTCTGACCGGGGCCTGGTCAGCCTGCGATGATCTTGGTGGTGGTGGTTTTCGCCGCGCGCACGCCGACGCCCGCAACAGCTTGTGCCGTCACGTTCATCAGACCCTTGGGTGCAACGCAGTGTTCCATGAAGCGCTATGTAGTCTCACGCACTCAGCTTGTCCAGTTCGCCGATCACGGCATCCGACATCACGCTGGTCGAAACCTTGGCCTTGCCCTTCTGCATGATGTCGGCGGTACGCAGTCCGCCATCAAGGATGTTGCCGACGGCCTTGTCGACCAGGTCAGCGTCTTCCTGCAAATCGAAGCTGTAACGCAACATCATCGAGAAACTGCCCAGCATGGCGACCGGGTTTGCCATGTCCTTGCCGGCGATATCGGGCGCCGAACCATGGACCGGCTCGTAGAGTGCCGGAACCCGGCCATTCTCTTCGGCACCGAGCGAAGCCGAGGGAAGCATACCGAGCGAGCCGGTCAGCATGGCCGCGCAATCCGACAGGATGTCGCCGAACATGTTGGTCGTGACCATCACGTCGAACTGCTTGGGATCGCGCACAAGCTGCATCGCGGCGTTATCAGCCAGCATGTGGGTGAGCTCGACACCGGGGTATTCCTTCGCGCCCAGCTTGGTCATCTCTTCACGCCACAACAGAGTGGATTCCAGCACGTTCGATTTGTCGACACTGCACAGCCGCTTGTCACGCTTGAGCGCCAACTCGAAGGCAACCCGGCCGACCCGAAGGATTTCCTTGGTGGTGTATTCCAGTGTGTTGAAGCCGCGCCGTTCGCCCCAGCCCAGGTCTTCGATGCCGCGGGGTTCACCGAAATAGATCCCACCGGTCAACTCGCGCACGATCATCATGTCGAGACCCGAAACCAGTTCGGGCTTGAGGCTCGAAGCATCTGCCAGGGCCGGGAACACGACCGCCGGGCGCAGATTGGCAAAAAGGCCCATCTCCTTGCGCAGCTTCAGCAGGGCGCGCTCGGGGCGCAGCGAAAAGTCGATGTTGTCCCATTTGGGCCCGCCGATCGCACCAAACAGCACCGCATCGGCTGCCATCGCGTCAGCCAGGGTCTCGTCGGTCAGAGTCGTGCCGTGTTTCTCATAACTGGCTCCGCCGACCAGAC
>JABIUG010000518.1 GCA_018700655.1 Rhodospirillaceae bacterium
ACCGGTCCGAGGGGGCGCCAGGAGGAGGTACGCCACCGCGCGATCGATGCCGGCCTCGCGGCCGGCGACCGAACGACAGGGGGTGCCGTTCGGAGCTTCACGAGGAAGGACCGTGACACCGCTGATGAGGGGACCGTTGCAGCAGTGTTTCCAGCCCGTTCCTTGAGATCAAACGTGGTGAGCAATTGGGGCCGAACTGTGGCCTTTCCATTACGATTTTCAGGCGGGCGTGCAGTTGGTTCCGTCCAATTGCACCTACCCAGGCCGGATTCCCAAAAAATGCGTCCGGATTACCAAAAACGGGCCAAAAACCGCCTGTCGCGGCTTGACACCGCAGGGTGCCGGGGCCATGTCACTGGCACTCGCTGCCATAGAGTGCCAACAGCACCGGCGGCGTCTTAATAAACGCCAGTTCAAAAAGGGGAGTGGCACATGGGTTTCAGGCCTTTGCACGACCGCGTGGTTGTCCGTCGTACCGACGGTGAAGAAAAAAGCGCGGGAGGCATCATCATTCCAGATACCGCCAAGGAAAAGCCGATGGAGGGCGTGATCGTCGCCGTCGGATCGGGCGCACGTGACGAAAACGGCAAGGTCCAGCCGCTTGACGTGAAGAAGGGCGACAACGTCCTCTTCGGCAAGTGGTCGGGCACCGAGGTCAAGCTTGATGGTCAGGAGCTTCTGATCATGAAGGAAGCCGACATCATGGGCGTGATCGAAAAATCCAAGGGTAAAAAGAAGTAAGGCAAGCCGCCGCTTCTGACGTCCCACAGAGATCAAGTTACAGGAGAATACAGCATCATGGCTGCCAAAGAGGTTAAGTTCGGCGCCGACGCGCGCGCACGTTTGCTGCGTGGTGTCGACGTTCTGGCCGACGCCGTCAAGGTTACGCTGGGTCCCAAGGGCCGCACCGTTGTCCTCGACAAGTCGTTCGGCGCTCCCCGTATCACCAAGGATGGTGTCACAGTCGCCAAGGAAATCGAACTCGATAACAAGTTCGAGAACATGGGCGCCCAGATGGTCCGCGAAGTCGCTTCGAAGACCAACGACACCGCCGGCGACGGCACCACGACCGCCACGGTCCTGACCCAGGCGATCGTTCGTGAAGGTTCCAAGGCGGTTGCCGCCGGCATGAACCCGATGGATCTGCGCCGCGGCGTCGATGCCGCGGTCAAGGCCGTCGTCACCGACCTCGACAAGCGCTCGCGCAAGATCAGCACCGAAGGCGAAATCGCCCAGGTCGGTACGATCTCGGCCAATGGCGATGCCTCGGTCGGCCAGATGATTGCAGGCGCCATGCAGGCTGTCGGCAAGGAAGGCGTGATCACCGTCGAAGAAAACAAGGGTATCGATACCGAGCTCGAGACTGTTGAAGGCATGCAGTTCGATCGCGGCTACATCTCGCCCTACTTCGTGACCAATCCCGAAAAGATGATCGCGGAACTCGAAGATCCGTTCATCATGCTTTCCGAGAAGAAGGTCTCCAACATGCAGGCCATGCTGCCGGTCCTCGAGCAGGTCGTGCAGTCGAACCGTCCGCTGGTGATCATCGCCGAGGATGTCGAGGGCGAAGCCCTTGCAACCCTGGTTGTGAACCGTCTGCGTGGCGGCCTCAAGGTCGCTGCCTGCAAGGCACCGGGCTTCGGCGATCGCCGCAAGGCCATGCTGGAAGACATCGCGATCCTGACCGGTGGTCAGGTCATCTCCGAAGATGTCGGCATCAAGCTCGAAAACGTCACCCTCGACATGCTGGGTACGGCCAAGAAGATCGACATGACCAAGGAAAATACGGTCATCGTCGGTGGCGCCGGCGCCAAGAAGCAGATCCAGGGCCGTTGCAACCAGATCCGCGCGCAGGCCGAAGAGACTTCTTCGGACTATGACCGCGAGAAGCTGCAGGAACGCCTGGCCAAGCTCGCCGGTGGTGTTGCGGTTCTCAAGGTCGGTGGTTCGACCGAGGTTGAGGTCAAGGAACGCAAGGACCTGGTGGAAGATGCCCTGAACGCCACGCGTGCGGCGGTCGAGGAAGGCATTGTTCCGGGCGGCGGTACCGCTCTGCTTCTGGCGACCAAGGCTCTCGACAAGCTGAAGCTTGACGATCCCGACCAGCAGGTTGGTGTCGATATCGTGCGTCGCGCGATTCAGGCTCCGGCGCGTCAGATCGCCGAGAACGCAGGCCTCGACGGCGCCGTCGTTGCCGGCAAGATCATGGAGCAGAAGGACAAGAACTTCGGCTTCGATGCCCAGACAGAGACCTACAAGGATCTGATCAAGGCCGGCATCGTCGATCCGACCAAGGTTGTTCGTACTGCTCTGCAGGATGCCGCTTCGGTGGCCGGCCTGCTGATCACGACCGAAGCGATGATCGCCGAGAAGCCCAAGAAAGAGGCTCCGATGCCCGCAGGCGGCCCCGATATGGGCGGCATGGGCGGCGGCATGGGTGGAATGGGCGGCATGGGCGGCATGGGCTTCTAAGCCACAGCCAACCAACCGTTACGGATCAGGGCCGCGGTTTCGACCGCGGCCCTTTTTCTTTGCCCGGCGTCAGCCGGGCTTGATTACCTGAGACAAGTGCGCCAGCTACACTCAGCAAGAACACTCTGGGGAACGCGACATGATCGAGAGCACAGCATTCGTCGCCGTCGACTCCATGCTGAAATCAGGCAAGTTGCTCGTCATAGATGGCGCTACGGGTAGCGAGTTGGAGCTTCGGGGTGTCGAACCAGATCCAGGAGCATGGTCGGGGCCGACATGGCTCGACCGGCGCGAGATCCTGCAGAATATCCACGAGGACTACATCCGCGCGGGCGCCGATATCCTCATCACCAACACCTTCTGTACCGCACGCCATCAGCTAGAACCGGTCGGTTATGGTGAACTGGTCGAGCGCGCCAACAGGGAAGCCGTTGAGGTCGCCCTGGCCGCGCGTGATGCCGCTGCAGATGGCCGTCCCGTCGCGATCGCGGGTTCGGTTTCCCATGCTTTCGCCAACCCCGGCGAGCGGTTCCGCGTCGTCGAACGCGGCACACGTTTTGATGACGCCGAGGCGCTACGCGCCTCCTATCGCGAACAAATCGACCGGCTTGCCAAAGCCGGCGTCGACCTCCTTGCACTCGAGACCATGCAACGTCCGGAGACGGCACGCATCGCGCTCGAAGAAGCCTTTGCGTCAGGACTCCCGGTCTGGCTTGGTCTCTCGATCGGCCATGCCGGCGATAACGGCGCGATCATGTGTTTCGATCAGAAAGATGTCGCGCTGTCGGACACACTCGACGCCCTGCTCGATGATCGCCTGTGGGCCGTGCTTGTCATGCATACCGAGATCGAGGACACGGCCCCCGCGCTCGACGCGGTACGCGCACGCTGGAAAGGCCCGCTGGGCGCCTACCCCCATTCCGGCTTCATCACCTTCCCGAACTGGCATCAGGATGCGGTCATAGGTTCGGCGGACTTCGCCGCCGCGGCGCGCGGCTGGCGCGATCAGGGCGCGGGACTGATCGGTGGCTGCTGCGGCATCGGCCCGAGCCACATCGCGGCTCTGCGGGATCAGATTGCATGAGCACGGTACCGTCCGGATTCACTGCAACGCTGGGCTTTGCCTTCACGGACAACCTTCCCCGAAGCATCGCATTCTATCGCGATCTCCTGGGCCTCGCGCCAGTCATGGAGCTGGACAGTGCAGCACTCTTCCACGTCACCGGGACTTCCTATGTCGGTGTCTCGCTGAAAGCGCCCCGGGCCGGCGGCGCGATCCAAGAGTTCGTCATTGAGGGCCAGGCGGCGGTCGATCGCTGGCACAGCCATCTTGTCGATGCCGGGGTAACGGTCGACGGAGCACCGCGCCGCTACCCTGCCGCCGACGCCTACGATTTCTTCGCAGAGGACCCGGACGCAAACCGCCTCGAGTTTCTCTGTTTCGACGACGCAACTGCCCTGGATCCAAACCAGTGACCGGGCTGACCACAGACGAGGTTCGACACTTTGGCGACAAGGGTTACCTCGCAGGCCTGCCCCTGCTTTCCAAAAGCGAAGTCACCGACCTGCGATCTCGGATCGATACCGTCTTCGAAGCCTGCGACAACACGCTCCACAACCACATTCTCCAGGTCCACACCGTGCTGCCCTGGGCATATGCACTCGCCACGCAATGTATGCTGCTCGACCGGATCGAGGGCCTGATCGGTCCCGACATCCTGCTCTGGAAATCCAAGTGTTTCGTGAAGTTTCCCGGATCCGCCACGGTTCCCTGGCATCAGGACATGCCGCACTGGGATCTCGATCCACCAGTTTCGGTGACAGCATGGGTTGCGCTCACGCCGAGCCACACCTGCAACGGCTGCGTTCGCGTGGTCCCGGGCTCCCATCGTGCGGGCCGTGTCGACCACAATGTCGACAAGAGCGGCCAAAGCCTGCTCACCAGCGGTCTCCAGATCGACGCACCCGACGATGACACCCTGCGCTCGATGGAGCTCGAACCGGGCCAAATGTCGATGCATGACGGTTTCATCGTGCATGGCTCTGATGCCAATACAGGCGAAGAGCCGCGCATCGGAATCGCCTTCGTCTTCATTCCGGCGACCGCACGCCAGACGGGCGACGCCCATGGCGGGGTCATGCTCATGCGCGGACAGGACAGTGCCGGCTTCTTTCCGCTTGCCGGGCCGCCGGTCGATGACGACACCATGCTCGACCGCGCACGCACGGCGTTCGAACATTATCGCGACGGACGGAAGGCCTACTGATGACAGATGACAACTTCGAGTTGTGGGACCTGCGTATCGAGGTTGTCGAAGGCGACGGACCCACGGTCTGCGGGCGCAAGAACGGCGCCCACTTCACAGTCTCGGGCGAAGAGGTCTCGTTCCCCGAAGGGGCCAGCTTCTCGTTCTATGAGCTTTCCGCCCTGCTTCCGCTGCTCGCAGCCAAACAGCGAGCGCTGCATCCCAACGACTGGATGTCGACCGACAGCGAGGTCGCCTGCCCCGATCCAAATTGCGGCGCCCGTTTCAGGATCATGCGCACGTCAAAACGCGAATTTCGCCATGCCGAGACCACACGCACGCCGCTCAACCGGGATGACACATGAGCGCGATCGAACAGTTCGAGCTGGTGCCGGGTTACACCACTCCGCGTCTGATCAAAGGCGGCTGGCAGCTCTCTGCCGGTCATAGCGATACACCCAAAAACAGCGCCCTCGACGACATGATGGTCTTCGTAGATGCCGGCATCACCGCCTTTGACTGCGCCGACATCTACACCGGCGTCGAGGAACTGATCGGCAGCTTTGTCACCCGGCTGACGAACGAACGTGGCGCGCAAGCGCGAGCAGCACTGAAGATCCAGACCAAGTTCGTGCCCGACCTCGATGCCCTGCCGACGATGGACCGCGCCCAGGTCACCACAATCATCGAGCGTTCCCTGCAACGGCTCCAGGTCGAACGCCTCGATCTCGTGCAGTTCCACTGGTGGGATCACACGATCCCCGGACGCGAAGAGACCGGGGCGATGCTGGTGGAGTTGCAGAGGGCCGGAAAGATCGACCGCCTGGCCGGTTGCAACGACGATGCTGAAAACCTCGGCGCTCTGGTCAATTCGGGCTTTCCTGCCGTTTCAAACCAGGTGCAGTTCTCCCTGCTCGACCAGCGCCCGACCGCCGAAGCCCCCGTGTTCAAGAAGATCGGCACACCCCTGATCTGTTATGGCGTGCTCGCCGGCGGCTTTCTCACCGAACGCTGGCTCGGCGCGACCGAACCGGCCGAACCGCTCGAAACCCGCTCCCATCGCAAGTACCTGCTCGTGATCGAGGAATTCGGCGGCTGGGCGCTCTTCCAAGAACTGCTCAGGACCCTCGACGGCATCGCGCGCCGCCACGGTACAGGTATCGCGAATGTCGCAACACGCTGGGTACTGGATCAACCCGGTGTCGCCGCAGCGATCATCGGTGCCCGCCACACCAGCCAGCTCGCCGATAACCTGAAGACCTTCGACCTCGCTCTAGACGACCAGGATCACGCCGCCCTCAACGCTGTCACATCACGGCGCCAGGGCCCCGCCGGCCCGGTCTTTGCCCTCGAACGCGACCGCGAAGGCCCCCACGGCGAGATCATGGCCTACAATCTCAACGCCGGGCGACGCTAGGAAAACCAGCATCAAGTGGTGCCGTCATCGCCCCACTTGATGGGGCGATCCATACCGAACCCCGCCGTATGATACCGACACAGCAGAAACGCTACGCTGGCGGCATGGATACCCCGGTCAAGCCGGGGCATGACAGTGCCGGAGTGTTACCCCTATTTCTCGACCTCAGAACGGCTCCACTTCCAAAAACCGCCGCAGCACGTTCTCCGTCACCTGGGCCACGTTGTTGTCAAAGCCGTTCCAGGTGAGGCTGCCGATCCAGGCGATCGAGCCTGTCGAAAAGACCGCGCCGCCGCCGTTGGTTTCCATGAAGGTCATGTCGGCGCGCAGGTTGGGATTCTGGCTGCCGTCGATCAGGGGGGATGCGTTGTCGATCTCTTCGGGCCCGGGATAGTAGGTGTCTGGAAGCCCTTCCGATGACGCCAGGATCATGGTGTTGGGCGGCGAACCTTTGGAGAAGTCGCAACGATCGACCTCGATGCCCGCAGCGCCGCCGCCGACCGTGCCGAAATCGCCGATGATCTCGTCCTCGATGCCTTCGAAGACAAACGCCGCACGGGGATCGTGGCTCGCTTGGGTGCGCCGGTAAAAACCACAGGCATCGAAGCCCTGGCCTGCCATGCCGACACCGGCAAGGGCATGGATCGGGTGGCCCATGCGCTCCCACATGCCGCCATAGCTGCCGTCGAAGCTGTGATAATACTCGCCGCCCTCAGCAACCCAGTCGCGGATGCCGTCTTCGGCACGGCGCAGTTCCAGGATGCCGGGCAGGTCGGGGTTGTAAGCGACCCGCCAGTAGAACCCGTTGCCGCCCAGATACATCAGCCGCCCGCCGCGCTGCACGAAACCATCCAGGCCTTCGAGCATGTTCTTCGAGTAGTACTCCGGGTGGCTGCCGGTCAGCACGACCTGGTAACGCGACAGCAGACCGAGGCCCTCCCGGTCGAGGTCCTCGTCGGTCGCGACGTCGAAGGCGATGTTGTTGTGGGTCAGGAAGTCGATCAGCGGCAAATCGGCATTGAACTGCCAGGGAAAGGTCCCTGCAGGCCCGACCCAGGCATTGGTCACTCCGGGGCGGAAGTTCAGGATTGGTCGCAGGCGCGAGCTGTAGGCAACGCCCGAGCCGTCGGAATGCACGTCATAGAGCGAATAGCCCAGATCAGGCCGTTCGTTCAGCAACAGGTCCTGTGCCGAAAGGCCAGAAAGGCTGTTGGAAAAGGACTGCATGAAACCACCGCCATGACTGGCGGAGTGTTCGTTGCCATAGGCCATGTAACTGGCCGAAGGCATCACGAACAGAACCTCGGCTGTGGCCTCGCCGCGCGGTGGCAACACGACGAAGGGAATGAAATCGACGTCGCCACCGCTCTGCATCTTCGCAGCATAGATGCCGCTTTTCAGGCTGTCAGGCACGATGAGCGCGAAGTCGGTTTCCCAGCCGCAATCGTGGATGTCGTCATCATGAAAATGGATCGCGCCGTACTGCTCGGGCACGGCTTTCCAGTCGAGCACATCACCGGTCCAGTTGTGCCCTTTCATAGCGCGTGTCGGTACATTGAAGAGGCATCCGTCGGCGTGGCTCGCCGAGACATCGACAATCCGGTCCGATGTCATCGCCAGGGAGAAATCCCAGGCCGCGATCAAAGACGTTTCATGCCAGGGTTCGGCGTGACAGGCGAGCGCTTCCGCCGCCCCCATGGCCCGCCGATAAAGCCGTGGCGCATCGATCTTGCCGTTGTAGTGGCCCTGCCCGAAGGTCTGCCGGCCCTGCCCGAAGGTCTGCCGGCCCTCCCGGCGATCGTAACGCGCACCAAAGCTGAGCGGCAGGCCGCCGCAATCGACATAACCCTGGAACGCGGAGGCCTGATCGGCTGTGCTGTCATAGCCGGGCCAGACCTTTTGGGGACGCTGCCACACGGTCACAGTACCGGCTTCACCGTCAACCGAGGCTCCGACAAAACACCAGGATTTTTTCAAGAGCGGGACACCGGAAGAGAACGTGACCGATCCCTTGCCCGTCACCACGGTCATCGCCAGCGCACCCTCGAGATCGAGCCCCAGCGACCAGCCGCGCGCTCCATCGGGCGTCATGCGCGCCATGATGACCTGCTCACCCTTCAGGGGTGTCGTCGGCCAGACCCAGGCGTTCAGCGCAAAGCTCTCGGCGCACAGGCAGGGTTTTGATGGCACCAGTCCCCAGGAACCCGCGGGGATCGCCTGTTCGCGGCCGGGATAGGAACCCTCGATAGCGCTTTCGACCGGCTCGGTAATCCAGCCCCGTCCCTTGGGATGCAGATCGGCCGAGATCAGACGGATGATCGAGGCGTCATAACTGGCGACATCCTCGCAGCTCACCTTGAAGGCGATGGTCTCGCCCGGCGCGACCGAGAGTTTGTCGGAATAACCGATGATGCGCTTGCGCGGCAGTTCAGCGTTCATGGCTGAGCTCCTCCCCGAACAGGGTCATCCAGCGCATGCGAAAGACCTCCCATTCGGCATCAAGGGGATCGTGGAACGGCGGATGATCGAGCAGCTCGACCTCTGTGTGACGCCCGGGCATCTTGGTCGCCAGACGCCATTCGCGCTGCGCCCTGGTGCAGACCAGGATATAGGGCGGCAGATCGGGATGGGTTCGCATCGCGTTCAACATGCGGCGCAGATCGCCGGAGTGGCGGCCGACCGGCTGGTGCCGGAATTCCTCCACAAGGTCCTTGCGTGTCGGATCGATGGGCGTCATCACACGGGCTCTCGTTGGTTGAGCCGCCATCATGTCGCAGCCCGCGCCAACGATCCAGCCATCTCACGCCCTGCCATCAAAGCCCCGCAGTCCCAGGACCCCATCATGCCCCTGCCCTCACCCGAAGCCGTCGCCACGATCGTTGCAGAGGTTGCCGCCGAAGAGATCGTACCCCGGTTCGGACACCTCAGGGCCGACGAGGTCAGCGACAAGAATCCGGGCGATCCCGTCACTGTCGCCGATGTCGCCGCCGAAAAGGCCCTGAGCCGTAGGCTCAAAGACCTCCTGCCCGGTTCCGTCGTGGTCGGCGAAGAAGCAGTCGAGGCCGATGCCGGCCTGCTCGATCTGCTCAAGGGCGACGATCCCGTCTGGATCATCGACCCGGTCGACGGCACGACCAACTTCGCGGCCGGTCTACCGCTCTTTGCCACCATCATCGGGCTGGCACGCAAGGGCGAGATGCTGCTGGCCTGTCTGCACGACCCCATCCACCGCAAGACCGCCCTGGCATGTGCCGGCGACGGCGCCACACTCAACGGCGAAGCCTGCCGGGTCGCGGCGCCGAGCGAGCCAAAAAACATGTACGGCACCGTCAAGCTGCGTTTCGGCGAACGTGGCCTGCCTGAAACGATCATCAAGAACTGCCAGAACGTGCCGCCCTTCATCGACCTGCGCTGTGCCGCGGTGGAATACATGGCACTCGCCACAGGCGCACTCCACTACGCCCTCTACCGCAAGCTCAAACCCTGGGATCATGCCGCAGGCAACCTGCTCCACACGGAAGCCGGCGGTTTCAGCGCCCATCTCGATGGCGGGCCCTATGCTGTCACCGGACCCGATATCAGTCACGGCTTCCTTTCCGCACCCGACGAATCGAGTTGGCACGCCCTGGTAGAAGCCCTGACCGGCGATTGAAGACGCCCAATCACCCAAACAGAAACGAATCGCCTTCCCTGCAAAGCTGACCTAAGCTCAGGACCTATTAAATAGCTTGCCATGGTTAGGGTGGATTGATTCACTGGCCTTCTTGAGGAGGTGCTGGTGATGGATGACCTGTTTCTGTTGAGCGAGGCGCAGATGCGCCGGATCGAGCCGTTTTTTCCGCTGTCCC
>JABIUG010000519.1 GCA_018700655.1 Rhodospirillaceae bacterium
CGATCCGATCTAGGCTGGAGCGATCAGGGAGACAAGCATGACCGACAACGATCTGACCTACATTTCGGCGACGCAGGCGCAACGACGCTTCCGCGACCGCTCGCTTTCGCCGGTCGAACTGCTGGACGCGCTGATCGCGCGCTACGATTCAATCGCCGAATCGGTCAATCCCTTTGGCGACTGCTATTTCGATGAAGCGCGCGAGCGCGCCAGATCAGCTGAAGACGCCTTTGTCGACGGTATCGAGCCGGGGCCGCTGGCAGGCCTGCCGCTGGTCGTGAAAGACACCAGTGCGATTGAAGGTCGGCGCACGGCCAAGGGATCAATGATCTACAAGGACCATGTCGATACTGAGACCGACCCAGACATCGAGCGGCTCCTGAACGCAGGTGCGAACCTTTTTGCCCGATCAACAACCCCGGAATTCGGCTGGCTCTACACGACGCAGTCGCGCATCTGGGGCGTGACGCACAATCCCTGGCGCCACGGCATTTCGCCCGGCGGTTCCTCGGGTGGTTCGGCATCGGCCCTGGCGGCCGGCGCGACCACGCTTTCGACGGGCGGTGACAGCACCGGCTCGATCCGCCAGCCCGCCAGCCAGTGCGGTGTCGTGGGTTATCAGGCACCGTTCGGACGCATCCCGATGCCGGGCTCTTCCAGCTTTTCCTATTACCTCCATCACGGCCCGCTCACGCGCACGGTGGCCGATGCGGCCCTGATGACCAACATCATGTCGGGGCCTGATCCCAGGGATCACAACAGCCTGCAGGAACGTGTCGTGATCCCCGATGATCTCTCCGGTATCGCCGGCATGAAGATCGCGGTCTCGATCGACCTTGGCTACTACGATGTTGTCGACGATGTTCAACGTGAAACACGCCTGGCGCTCGATGCCCTGCGTGATGCCGGGGCGCAGGTCGACGAGATTGTCGTCGACTGGGCAGACGAGGCGATCCGGTTGGGCCACGGAGGCCAGGAGTTCCTGTTCGTCAACGCGCTCGACAGGATCATCGAGGAACATGGTGACATCGTCAGCGACTATGTGCCGCAACTGGCCGAGACAACGCACAGCTTCACGCTGGACGATTACAACCGCTCGAATGCCCTGGCCGGCGAGGTCTGGAAAGAACATCTGGGGCCGATGTTCACGCAGTACGATGCCTTCATCACGCCGACCGTGGCCTGTCCGGAATTTCCTGCGACCGGCTGGCAGCGCGACACGGTCATGGTCAACGGCAAGCCCGTGACCGATACCCAGCTTGCCATGACCGTGCTGTGGAACATGTTCGGCTATTGCCCCGTGCTTTCGGTGCCCTCGGGGCTGAGCGATGGAGGTCTGCCGACCGGGATCCAGATCATCGGGCGTCCCTGCGACGACGAAACAGTCTTTCGTGTCGGCGCAGCGCTCGAAGCGCGCCGCCCCTGGCTCGATACCCCGGAACGGCGCCCTTCGCTGGCGTGAGGGGGACGTCGCAAAAACCCAAGTTCAACCCCATGCACCGTGGCGCCCGCGGCTGGTTTATACCGCTTGCCATGCTTGCCGTCGTGGTCGTGAACGCGCAGGAGGCGTAATATCCAGGGGTGCTTCGGCCCTGCCGCAATGGAGACCTCATCATGCGTGACGCAACGTCCCTGCACGCCGGTTCAATTGTCATCGACGGCTTGCTGTTTCACTGCGACGGTTATGCCGAGGAGTTCGGCCAGGCGAACGCGGCGGCGGCCAATATCACGGTGTGCGACTTCGAGGCGGGTTTCACCGAGGCGTGCGATCGCATCGCCGCCTGGCACGCCATGATCGCTCAAAGCGAAGGGCGTTGGCGGTTGATCGAAACCGCCGAGGATATCCGTGCCTCGGCCGCTGACGGCAAGGCTGGCCTGATCATGGGTTTCCAGAACGCCCGGCCGATCGACGACCGGCTCGACCGGCTCGACTTTTTCCACCGGCTCGGTGTGCGCATCATCCAGTTGACCTACAACAACCGGAACTTCCTGGGCGACGGCTGCCTCGAACCCGAAAACGGCGGGCTCAGCGCCTTCGGCCATCGCGTCGTCGAACGAATGAACGCGATCGGCATCGCGATCGACCTCAGCCATGTCGGTGAGCGCACCACGCTGATGGCCGCTGAGGCGAGCACGAAACCGGTGCTCGCGACCCATACCAACGCCAAGGTGCTGGCCGACTGGCCGCGCAACAAGAGCGACGCCGTGGTCCGCGCGATTGCGGCGACCGGCGGAACGATCGGCGTCAGCATCTATGGCCCGCTGCTGTGGGACGGCGACCCCGCCCGCCCGCCCGGGCTCGAGGATCTGGTTCGCCAGGCCGACCATATCGCCGGTCTTGTGGGTGCCGAACATCTGAGCTTCGGCACGGACTTCTTCTCGGTCGCCGACACACCGGCCTACGAGGCGGTCGCCGACATGGTGTCCGAGTTCGAGAACCCCGCGGCGGCGGCCTATGCCGCCGCCTTCGACAACACCCTGCGCGGCCGCTACCCCGCGACCTGCCGCCATTTCGCCGATCTCGGCCGCATCACCGAAGCCTTCGTGGCCGCCGGCTGGTCCGACGACGACATCAAGGGCCTGCTCGGCGGCAACCTGCTGCGCGCGCTGGAGACCATCTGGAACTGAGCGGCGGTCGCGCGAGACACCGAGTTCTATGTGCTGAACGGCGAACGCCGCCCCTGACCAACCGTGTTTTCGCTAGAGAATGCCCCGCCTCAAGTGGTTCAGCAGGTCGATCCTGGTGATCAGACCAAGGAACCTGTCGCCATCGACGATGATGGCCGTCAGGTCACGGTGGAAGACCGGGACCAGCGCATCCATGCCGGCCGACTTGTCGACGGTTTCCAGGTTGCTCGACATCGCGGTTGAGACTTCGTCCTGAAAGTTATCCTTCTCGTGGTGGATCGCCCACAGGATGTCTGATTCATCGATGATGCCGACGACCTTGTCCTCGTGGAGCACGGGAAGTTGGCTGACGTCATAGAGTTTCATCCGGGCAAGCGCTGTCGCCAGGGTATCGTCGGGTTTGACCGTGACCGAAGCCTTGTCGGTGTGTGGGCGTGCGATCAGATCGCGCAAATCGCCATGTTGTTCGCGCTCGATGAAACCCTGATCGAGCATCCAGTAGTCGTTGTACATTTTGGAGAGGTATTTGTTGCCGCTGTCGCAGACCAGCGTGACGACATTCTTGGGCTCGGTCTGATCGCGGCAATAGGCCAGGGCGCAGGCCAGCAGGGTGCCCGATGAGGAACCGGCAAGAATGCCTTCGTCTTCGAGCAGCTTGCGTGCCGTCAGAAAGGCCAGCTTGTCGGAGGCTACATAGGCCTTGGCGACGAGCGAGAGGTCGCTGACCTCGGGGATGAAATCTTCGCCGATGCCCTCGACCAGCCAGGAACCCAGCAGCCCCATTTCGCCCTTATTGATGTAGTCGGCCAGCACCGAACCTTCAGGATCAGCCAGGACCATCTCGAGGTTGGGATTGACCTTGGCAAAGAAACGCCCGAGGCCTGTGATCGTGCCGCCCGAGCCGACACCGCAGACCACGGCATCGACCTTGTGGCCCATCTGCGCCCAGATCTCGGGACCCGTGCTGGTCTCGTGGGCCAGCGGATTGGCGTGGTTGCCGAACTGGTTGACGAAGACACTGTTGTCGGTTTCGTTGGCGAGTTTCTGCGCCATGTCCTGGTAGTACTCGGGGTGGCCTTTGCCGACATCCGAGCGCGTGAGCAGGACTTCGGCACCCATGGCCTGGAGATTGAAGATCTTCTCCTGGCTCATCTTGTCGGGGATCACCAGGACCAGGCGGTAACCCTTCTGGCGCGCGACCAGGGCAAGGCCAAGGCCGGTGTTGCCTGCGGTCGCTTCGATCAGTGTGCCACCGGGTTTGATCGCACCGGACTTCTCGGCGGCTTCAACCATGGAAAGGGCAGGGCGATCCTTGATTGACCCCCCCGGATTCTGGTTCTCGAGCTTGGCGAACAGGCGGCACGGCCCGGTATCGAATTTGGTGAGCTCGACCATGGGCGTGTTGCCGATGGTCTCGAGCACGTTGCTGTGGAAAGACATGGATACTCCGGCGGCAGAGTTTGTTTGGCGGAAGCGTTATCATAGGCGAACCGGACTAACGCGATACCCCCGAGATAGCCATGAAAGTCGACCCGATCATGCGAAATCCCCAGAACTATCGTGCCTATGGCATCCTGCTTCGTGATGGTCAGGTCATGATCGCAGCCGAGTGGATCGGGCCGGTCTTTGCCTGGAAGTATCCGGGCGGGGGCATCGAGGCCGGTGAAACCGCTGAGCAGGCGGTCAGACGTGAGTTCATCGAGGAAACCGGCATAGCAGTCCGTGTCGTCACCGAACTGCACGACCCCGGCACCAAGATCAGCCCCTGGACACAAAAACCCTATACGCCGATCTATTTTCTGGTCGAAGGTGACGGCGAACCGGTTGTGCCCGAACACGAACCGGTCGAGATCAGCTTCAAGAACCCCGAAGACTTTCTGGCGAGTGACCTGGTCGCGGGGCCGGAGAAACTCGCACTGCGCAAGGCGCTGGAGAAACACACATGACCCTGCTGATCCGTAATGCCCGTATCCTCACCATGGACGATGATCGCACCGAACATGCGTGCGCCGATCTCCTGATCGAAGGCACCAGGATTGCCCGGATCGGTGCCGGGCTGTCGGCTCCCGAAGGTGCCGAGATCATCGATGCCGAGGGCAAGCTGGCAATGCCCGGCCTGATCAACAGTCACTTCCATTCCGGCAGCCTGTTGTTCAAGGGCCTGTTCGAAGCCTCACCGCTCGAGTTGATCATCCTGGAGGAAGACCTGCCCGGCGGAGGCTTCAATTCGGGCCGGTTCCGTTATCTCCAGACCATGCTGGGCGCAATCGAGATGCTGACACGCGGCATCACGTCGGTCAGGGATGACACCTATTTCATCCCGACTTTCGAGCGCGATGCCATGGATGGTGTGTTTCAGGCCTGGAGCGATGCCGGCATGCGCGCCCAGGTAGCGATCGCCCAGAACGTCGTGCCCGAACCGAAAATGCTGCCGTTCCTGAACGACCTGGTGCCCGATGACATCGCTGCAGAGCTTGCCGCGGTGCCAGCCGATTCCGAAGACGACATGCTGGCGCGTTATCGTGATGCACTGTCGCGCTGGCACGGCACCAACGACGACCGGATCGGGTTGACTATGTCCGGGTCGGCGCCGCAGCGCTGCACCGATGGTTATCTTCAGGCGTTATCGGCCATGGCGCGCGAGCATGACCTGTCGTTCGATCTTCATGTCTATGAGACCAAGACCCAGCGGGTCATGGGCGAGGATATCTATGGCCAATCGCTGGTCGCCTATCTCGATGATCTCGGTGTGCTCGATGAACACCTGGTGCTGATCCATGCGGTCTGGACCGACCAGGCAGATTGGGATCGGATTGCCGCTGCGGGAAGCGCTATTGCCCACAATCCGATCTCCAACCTGAAACTCGGCAGCGGTATCGCACCGTTCCCGGCGTGGATGGATGCTGGCATCCCGGTCGGTCTGGGGACCGATGAAGCCAGCACCAATGACACGGCAAATCTGTGGCAGGTCGCCAAGACGGGTTGCCTCCTGCAGAAGGTTACCAACCCCGACCCGGAGAACTGGCCGCGCGCCTCGGCCTATCTCGATGCAGTGACCCGTAGCGGAGGACGCCTGATGCGCCGTAAGACCGGCCAGCTGGCGCCGGGTTTTGATGCCGATGTCATCCTGGTCGACCTTTCGACGCTGGCCTTCACGCCCCTGCACGATGCCGTTTCCCAACTCATCTATTGCGAGGACGGCACTTCGGTACAAACGGCGATTGTCGCTGGCGAGGTCGTGATGCAGGACGGCAAACTTACCCGTGTCGATCAGGATGCCCTGCTGGCAGAACTGCGCGAAGCCATGCCGGAATGGGACAAGGCACATGATGAGACGCGCGCCGCGATCAGCCATCTGCTGCCCTGGTATCGGCAGATGTATCTGAAGGCTGCCGGGCGCGATGTCGGCTTCAGCCGCTGGCTTGAACCGGCATCAGGAGCCGATCCGATCTAACAAGAGGTCTTCAGGGTTCCAGTCCCAGGTATTCGACGAGTTCGGGAATCGAGCGGTCATCGAGCAGTTCGCCGGTCGGGCTTGACGCCAGGATGTGCCCCTCATGCACGAAGGCGGTTGTCTGGGCGACACGGCGGGCATCGCCGGGATCGTGGCTGACCATCACGACCGTCATGCCGGTATCGCGGCGCAGGGTATCGACGAGATCAAGCATGTCGCGGCGCAGGGCAGGGCCCAGGGCGGCGAAGGGTTCATCGAGTAGCAACAGCTCGCGGCGCATGACGAGCGCGCGGGCGATCGCGACCCGCTGGCGTTCGCCACCAGAGAGATTGCGCGGCAGGCGCTGTTCCTTGCCCGCCAAACCGACCCGTTCGAGCGCTTCGGCGACATCGCGGTTCTGTTCGCGCGAGAGACGCAGGCCGGGGTCGAGACCC
>JABIUG010000520.1 GCA_018700655.1 Rhodospirillaceae bacterium
CCTATGACGCAATCCGGCTGAGCAATACCAAAGGCGACCAGAAGGCCGAAGATTTTCGTGCCGTCAACCCGCGCGGGACCGTGCCCGTTCTGGTCGATGGCGCGGTCAATGTGCGCGAGACCAATGCCGTTCTGGCCTACCTGGATGCTGCGTATCCCGAACCCGCACTGTTTGGTTCCAGCCCGGGCGAGACAGCAGCCATCTGGCAGGTCGTGCAGGAAACTGAGGCCCGCTATCGCACGCCAATCGGCAACATCACGCGCCCGATCTTCCGCGGCAAGGCAGCCGAGAAGGCCGAAGAACTCAACGAGGCGATCGTTGCCGTGCGTAGAGAGCTGCATGCGCTGGAAGAGCAGATCGGCGGCAGAGACTGGCTGGTTGGCGACGTGCTGACGGCGGCCGATCTGGCGCTCTATCCCGCAGTCATGCAGCTCATGCGCGGAGCGACAAAAGACGATGCGGCCGCTCTGGAGCTCAAGGTTGCACCGCTCACCGCGCACTTCCCCGTACTGGCCGCCTGGTGCCAACGGATCGAGGCCCTGCCCGGCTACGACAGCGCCTATCCGCCCCACTGGCGATAACGCCAGAGCTTGCCACCTTGCCCTAACGGGGCTGTATGATCAGCGCATGACTGACCAGAGAGTGTGCGCCATGGCGGATAAAGCTTCGGATCGCCCAGAACCGACCGGTGACATCGAGCAGGCCAAGGCCGATCTCGACCGCCACGGCTTCTGTATTCTGACCGGCGCGATCCCGGCTGAGACGGCGGCGGCCGTCCAGGACCGGCTGGTCGATCAGGCCGCAGCCGAGCGTGAGCGTGACATCGACACCCACAGCGCGTTCGTTGAACCCGATGATGACGTTAACCAGTGGGTCTTCATGCTGCCCAACAAGGGCGACATCTTTCGCGAGCTGGTGAACAACGCCTCAGCGCGGGCACTGGTGGGCCACGTGCTGGGTGCCGAGGCACTCCTGTCGGACTGTTCGGCACACATCACATGGCCCGGCAACAAGGAGATGGCACTTCACATCGACCAATGGTTCATGCCCCAGCCGATCATGCCCGGCGACGCCTACACGCGGGCGGCCGAGATGACGCGCGCGGATCAGCCTTTCGGAGATCCGGAACCAGCGCAACGCGCTATCAACATTCCCATGATCCTCAATGTCTTTTGGGCGATCAGCGATTTCACGGTCGAGAACGGCTGCACACGCCTGATGCCGGGCAGCCATCTCTCGGGCCGCCATCCCGTGCCCGGTCAGGCCTATGACTGTGTCATGGCCGAAGCCCCGGCAGGCAGCATCGTCGCCTGGGACGGCCGCACCTGGCACGGCGCCAGCCTCAACACCGGCACGGCTCCGCGCGTCGGCGTCACGACCTACTGGGGCGCACCTTTCCTGCGCCAGCTCATGAACTTCACCTATGGCCTCAAGCAAGAGGTCGTCGAAGCGTTCGACGACGAAGAACGCCGCACCCACGGATTCCTGTGCTGGAGCAGTTACGGCTCCACCGGTTCGGCCGAACGCGGCTGGGCACAGCCCGGCGAGAAGAACATCGGCGAGCTCAGCGTGAAGGATGAGAAGTAACAGCACGCCAAGCCCTGTCTGGATCAAATCTGCTTTCACAGAGGGTGCTGGAAGCAGACGTCCCGCGATGGTCTAATCGCGGGCAGGAGCAAAAGGGGCGAGAGATGACCGAGACGAAACAGATCAAGGGCTGCTGTCCGCTCGATTGCCAGGACACCTGCGCCTGGGTTGCCCATGTCGAAGATGACCGCGTGGTCAAGGTCGAGGGTGCCCGGGATCATCCCTTCACCCGCGGCATGCTCTGCGCCAAGGTCAACGACTATCAGGCCCGGACCTACGCGCCTGACCGCCTGCTCCACCCTCTGCGACGGACAGGCCCGAAGGGATCGGGCACGTTCGAGCGGATCAGCTGGGACGAGGCGATCGATACCATTGCCGAGCGTTTCAACGGCATCATCCAAAGCGACGGGCCCGAAGCCCTGATGCCACTGTTTTACCTCGGCTCGATGGGGGTGGTGCAGCGCCACGCCCTGATGCGCCTGTTCAACGGATTGGGCGCCTCGCAGCTTCACGGCGAACTGTGCGGCGCGTCCATGAGTTCCCTTCTGATGGAGGGACATCCCGTCGGGTTCGACCCCGAGGAGATGGTCGACAGCAAACTCATCATCCTGTGGGGCATCAACATGCTCTCGACCTGCCACCACCACTGGCAGCTCATCAAGGAAGCCCGCAAACGTCACGGCACGCGGGTGATCTGCATCGACCCCCGGCGCAGCCGCACGGCCGAACAATGCGACGAACACATCGCGATCAAGCCCGGCAGCGACGCCATTCTTGCTGCCGGCATCGCCCAGGTCATGCTCGCCGAAGGCCTTGCCGACCTCGACTATGCCCGGGCAACCGCGGTCGATTTCGACGCCTATTGCGACCAGGTGAAATCGTGGACTCCCGAACGGGTCGCCGCGGCCTGCGAGATCGATGTTGAAGTTGTGATCGCTCTGGCGCGCGAGTTCGCAGCCGCAAAACCGGCCGTGTTGCGCGCCGGCGTTGCTCCCCAGCAGACCGTTCGAGGCGAAGCGTTCGTGCGTTCGCTTTCGGCGCTGGCAGCCCTGGGCGGCCATTGGCGTCACCCCGGTGGAGGTTTGTTTTTCTTTGAGGCGCCAGCCTTTGACGAATTTGCTGCCGCACGCGCCGATTTGCAGCCCCATACCCCGCGCAGTCTTGACCTCTCGGCAGTCGGGCCGGCGCTGACCTATACCGACCCACCGGTCAAAGGCCTGATGGTCTGGTGCATGAACCCGGCCGTGATCCAGGTCGATTCTGGGCGCGTGCGCCGTGGCCTCGCACGCGACGACCTCTTCACCGTGGTGCTCGAACACTTCATGACCGACACCGCGCGGTACGCCGACATCATCCTGCCCGCGACGACCCAGCTTGAGCATTTCGATGTCCTGGGCGCCTGGGGTCACCAATATCTCACGGTCAACAACCAGGCCGTCGCACCCCAGGGCGAAGCCAAATCTCATGGCGAAGTCATGCGCCTGCTTGCACCGCGCCTGGGGCTGGCAGGGCCGGCCTATGAAGAGAGCGACGAGGAGATTGCCGCTGCCACCATGCCCGACGGTCTCACTCTGGACGATCTCAAGACCGAAGGCTGGCGCAAGGTCTCCCCGCCCCGCCCTGACCCGGCAGCCGGAGACCCCACCCTGCGTTTTGCCAGCGATCATCTCGAACCGGTCGAATCCGACGCCCTGCGCCTGTTGACACCGAAGTCGCACTATTTCCTCAATTCCAGCTTTGCCAACATGCCGCGTCAGCGAAAATCCCAGGGCCAGCCGGAACTGGAAATGAACCTCGCCGATGCCGAACGGCTCGGGCTTGCCGACGGTGAAGAGATCGTGATGGCCAACGAGCGCGGCGAAGTCCACGCCATCCTGGCTGTCAGCGATGTCATCTGTGCCGGCGCGGTTTGCCTGATCGGCAAGTGGTGGAGCGAACCCACCGAAACCGCGGCACTTGCAAACATGCTGACGCCGTCATCGTGGTCGGTCGGCGGCCAGCCCGCCTACAACGACACCTTTGTCGTCGTAGAAGCGGCTTCCCAGGCGGGTTTGAGAGAAGATGCTGCCTGAGCAGGCACTGATAAGGACAACGCCATGATCGATACCAGCAACCCGCAAAATCAGGCGTTCTGGAAACAGGTATGCCAGGATCTGGACCTGCCCGCAGACACGCCGTGCTGGACGTCGGGGTTTGCCGAGCCGGGGCAAGGTCCCCACGACGCAACCAAATACGACTGCATCGCGGCCCTCGCGTTCTACGAATACAAAAAGGGGACCTGTCACCAGAAGGCCCAGTTCGAACACGACAACGTGCCGCTTCGCAAGGTCGGGGATTACTGGCTGGTCACCACCGGGGCCGGCGCACCGGTCTGTGTGGTGCGCATCACCAACATCGATATCAAACCCTTCAACGAGGTCAGCGAGACCTTTGCTCTATCGGAGGGCGAGGGTGATTTCACGGCATGGACCGACGGGCACCGGGGTTACTTCGAGGGCCAATGCAAACGCTGGGGCACCGAATTCCGGCCCGATACGCTGGCGGTCTGCGAAAGTTTCGAGCTGGTCTACCGTCCCCGGTAATCCACTCAAGAGTCGATCTCAAAGATCGAGATCGAGCCAGACCGGTGTCGGGGACGACGGCCGCGACTGACAGGCAAGCACGTAACCCCTCTCCATGTTGCGTTTGGATAACGCCTGGGTCGAGTTCATGGTGACATCACCGCTCCGAAGCCATGCTATGCAACTTCCGCAATGTCCCTCCGTGCATGAGCACGGAGCATCGATCCCGGCCTTGAGTGCAGCCTGCAGCAATGTCTCATCGCCGGAAATCGGGACGGTGTGATCCTCGCCATCGAGCGTCAGGCGATAGCCGTCGACGAACGCTTCGCCGGTTGTTGCCGATATCGCATCTGTTTCATCGGCCGGCGCAGGATCGTCGGGCGACAGGAACCGCTCGGTCAGGACCCTGGCATCTTCACCCAGGAGCTCGAACAGGGTTTCCTCGGCCATGTCCATGAGAGGATCGGGCCCACAAATATAACAATCGGCCTGCTCCCAACCGGTTACAGCAGCCGTAACGTCGGTCGATGTCAGAAAACCGCGCTCGTCGTCGAGCCAATGTCGGCAGGTGAAACGATCACCAAACCGGGCCTCCAGGGTATCGAGCGTGCTGCGATAAATCACCGCATCGGCGCATTGATTGGCATAGACCAGCTTGACCTGTCGTCCGGTCTCGACCAGCGCCTGTTTGATGATCGAGATACAGGGCGTGATACCGCTGCCACCGGCGATGACAAACAGGGGGGCTTTGCTATCACGCAGGACAAACCGGCCAGACGGCGCGGTTGCTTCGATCCGCGCGCCGCTGATCAATCGGTCATGGAACCAGTTCGAGCCACGACCGTCGGCGACCCGCTTGACGCAAACGGTCATGTCGGGATCGGTCGCCGGCGCACTCGACAACGAATAGCTGCGGGCGATGTCACCGTCTTCATGGGGGACGCGAAAGGTCAGAAACTGGCCCGGGCGGTAGACAAAACTTGCCTTGTCGACTCGATCGGGAACGAGCACGAAACTGCGCGCCTCCGACGTCTCTTCGCGCACCGCCCTGACCGTCAGACGGTAGCGGACCACGCCGACATCATTGTCGTCTTCCTCGGCTGTGCTCATGTCAAAAAGATAGAGTCACCCTTGTTCACGACACCGTCCTGCAAGACCGCGCCGAATACGCCTGCATCTCCGCCATGGTTGCGGCTGACATGCTGCAGCACCTTGGGCGATTCATCGGCGGTATCGGGATCAAGCGTGATCATCTTGCAACGGGGGTCGCGCTCGACGATTGCCATCTCGAGGCGATCACCAATCTTGAGGGTCTTGCCGACCAGCGAGAACTCGAAATAGGGATCGTCCTGGCTCTCCCACTCGACATAGAAGTTCGCGCGGAAACGGCGCTTGTCCATTGTCATGCCCAGTTCTTCGCCCAGCGCGGCAACCGCCGAGAGCGACAGGAGCGAAACCGGACGACAATCGTGCTGGCCCCTCTGGGTCATGTGAACGCGCAACGAACTCCCGGTCAGCTTTTGGAGGTCATTGATGAAGGCAGGGTCTTCGATGTCGTCATATCTGGTGCCCTCGTGGCTTTCCACACTGACCTTGAAGGCATCGTCATCGGGATAGACCGGTGTGACGCCGGGTGCATGGCTTTCGAAGTCGTCCAGCCCGGCAGGCTGCAACAGCGCCTCGCTTGACCCGTAACTGGCGTTGTAAAGCACGAACTCTTCCTGATCGCGCCCGGTATGCCAGGGGAAGCCGGCAATCCCGTTTTCGTCGATGACGCCATAGACCCGGTCACCCATCAGGCCCGTGAACCCGGTGTAGACGTGCGGAATTTCCTCACCGCGCATGCCTTTGACGGGATAACGCCAGATGCTTTCAATTGTTCCCAGCTTCATGTTGCCCACTCCTCAAAAAAAGACGGTTCCTACCAGTGCGTCTGAGTTTACACGTTTCCCAAGACAGCTTTGCCTGACCACGTGATCAAGCCAGATAGACGTGATCACCCTTGTTCACCCGGCCCCTGTTGATGACAGCGCCGAACACACCGGCATTGCCGCCATGCTTTCGTGCCAGGTGTGACAACAGCTTTTGCGTCGGCTCCGCGGTATCCGGGTCGGGCGTGATCATCATGCAGCGCTCGTCACGCTCGACGATCATCATTTCCAGATAATCGCCGATTTTCAGCGTTTTCCCGATCAGCGATTGTTCGAAAAACGGGTCATCGGGATCATCCCACTCGACATAAAAGTTTGCCCTGAAACGTCGCTTGTCCATCGTCATGCCCAATTCCTCGCCCAGTCTGGCCGCAGCCGACAAGGAGAAGAGCGAAACCGGACGGGCGTCGAACTGGCCACGGTGGGTCATGTGAACACGCAGTGAGCGACCGGTGATCTTTTCAAGGTCCTCGATGAAGGTCGAGTTCTCGATATCTTCGTAGATCACACCTTCGGGTGTCTCCACCGTCACCTTGAACGCATCGGCATCGGGGTAGATCGGATCGATGCCGGGCTCCCATTCGCTATAGGTGGCATCCAGGTTCAGCGGGAGCAGCAGGTCCTCACTCGCCTGATAACAGGCGTTATAGAGCAGGAATTCCTCCTGGTTGCGCCCGGTGTGCCATGGGTGTCCAGGGCTGCCGTCGGCGGCGACCACGCCAAAATTTCGGTCACCCATCAAGCCCGTGTAGGCGGTGTAGATATGAGGGACCTCTTCGCCGCGCATATCCTTGACCGGGTAACGCCAGACGCTGTCGATTGTTCCCACTTTCATATGACCATATTCCCAACAGAGAGCGTGCAACCGGGAGAACCGTCGAAAAACGGACCAGCCGGCAACCTGTACAGCTTAGGGTAACAGCACACCGTCTTCATCAAAATCGTTTTTCGATATCGACTACCGATAATTTTGTGGCAAGGTCGCAGTTCGGTCACTGAGGCCACCAACAAGTGCCCCCACCCTCCCCGGAAACCTGCTGGAGCAACCTCTCCAGCGACCGGTTGAGGGCATCAAAGGTACAGCGTTGTTCGATGGCGAAGATCGATATTTATGGAGGAACGTGCATTGGCCGACGAACTACAAGGACACTCGGATTCGGTTGAGGCCGAACGCATTTCAGCCATCAAGGTGTTTCTCATATTCCTGCGTTTGGGATGTACGTCCTTTGGCGGGCCTGTCGCCCATCTGGGCTATTTTCGTGACGAGTTTGTCGGGCGGCGTAAATGGCTCAAGGATCGCGCCTACGCCGATCTGGTAGCCCTGTGCCAGTTCCTGCCGGGGCCGGCGTCAAGCCAGGTCGGCATCGGTCTCGGCCTCTCGAAGGCCGGGTTGCCCGGTGCGTTGGCTGCCTGGCTTGGTTTCACCATGCCATCGGCACTCATCCTGATTGCATTCGGCTACGGCGTCGTCGCCTACGAAGGCACCGCGCATCAAGGCATCCTCCACGGTCTCAAGGTGGTTGCCGTCGCGGTCGTCGCGCAGGCGGTATGGGGCATGGCCAAAAACATGTGCCCTGACGCAAAACGAGCGACCATGGCTGTCTTGGCCGCCGCTGCCGTTCTGGCTGCTCCGACGCCGCTTGTGCAGGTTGGCGTAATCATCGTTGGCGGGCTGGCGGGTCTCGCACTTCTGAAGGCCGACACATCAGCCGAATATGAGCCACTGGGCATCAATGTCAGCCGCCCCCTGGCGATAACATCGTTGGCACTATTCTTCACCGCTCTGATCGGGCTTCCGATCCTGGTCAGCATCTATCCCTCACACATCCTTGCCCTGGTCGAGAGCTTCTATTCATCCGGTTCGCTGGTATTTGGCGGCGGCCATGTCGTTCTGCCGCTCCTGCAGGCCGAGGTCGTGCCCACGGGCTGGGTCTCGAACGATGCCTTCCTCGCCGGTTATGGTGCGGCACAGGCGGTTCCCGGGCCCCTTTTCACCTTCGCTGCCTATCTGGGCAGCGTTCTCGAGCCGGTCCCCAACGGGCTGCTCGGCGGCTTGCTCTGCCTCGTCGCGATCTTTGTTCCTTCCTTCCTTCTGGTAATCGGCGCCCTGCCTTTCTGGGACTCCCTGCGGCGCGTCAAAGCGATGCAGACAGCCCTTCTGGGGATCAACGCCGCGGTTGCCGGGCTGCTACTGGCCGCGCTCTACAATCCGGTCTGGACCAATGCGATCATTGGCCCGGCCGATTTCGCACTGGCGATTGGGTCTTTCACACTCTTGGTGTTCTGGAAGGTGCCGGCCTGGCTGGTCGTCATCCTGACTGCCCTGGGCGGCTGGCTGATCGCTGCCCTTCCATCGATCCTGATGTGATTGCCGTCAGGCGATCGAACCCGAGCAGGGAGGGCTGCAGCATTGAACCGCCAGAACGCGGACGAGACGGCAACTTCGAACTTGTGAACAATGCCCGCAAGCAATAGGGCTACCTTCGGCTTCTCAATAGTGCCACGTTGAACTGTTGCCGTGCCGACGGCACGGAGAGGCCTGTCGAAGTTCGTGCTTTGCCGGGTTTGCAAACAGCTTGAACTGGCCATCGCTTTGCGTGAGATGATTCCTAGGCATGGATGACAAGGGTCTATACGCCGGGCTTATGCGGCTGCACATCCTTCACAAGGCTGCGGAAGACGAGGTCTGTGGCGTCTGGGTAACTGAGGAGTTGCGCCGACACGGCTACGAGCTCAGCCCGGGAACGCTCTATCCCATGCTTCACGGCCTTGAAAAGAAGGGCTATCTGCAGTCCTACAAGGAGCGCGACGGCAAGACGATGCGCCGAATCTACTCCATAACGCCCAGAGGAAAATTGATCCTGGGCGATGCCAAGGAAAAGGTGCGTGACCTGTTCGGCGAACTCTTCGAGGCTCCCCGATAGCGTTCTCGCGGGGGCCTGTGGACCACCTGACCTAACCCTCGGTCGGCTGTAATCAGAGGAATGCCCGGTTGAACGGGTAACGCTCCGTCGCGATCAGGGTTCATCGATCTCGTCACATCGTGCATCGACATCGACATCGACATCAAAGGTTGGCCCTGCGCCCAACAACGCCTCACCCACACCAGTGAGGACCCCGCCTCTAACCGGGCTGACCTTGGGATCGAGCAGGGAACCCTCGACCGTGACGGGCACCAGGAGGCGCAGAAAGGATGTATCAAGCGATTGCGGGTCCAGCCTCGCGTCGATCGACAGTGCGTCCAGATCGATTGAGCCTGACAAGAGAATCAGCACGTTTTCCAACGCGATCCCCGACCGCCGAAACGCTCCCTGACCGTTGTCGAACTCAGCGTCAACGATCACGCAACGGACATTCGTCTGATCGGCCGAGTCGAAAATCGAAGACAGAAGGCCGGCAAAGAGGTTCTTGGTCAGCAATTGCACTGCAACGGACTTGATCCAGCCTGCACCACGCTCGATTTTCAGCTCGCCATCAAGACTGGCCAGCATTTCGCTCACCGTCGCTCCGGTGACGTCGATATCGGCCTCCAAATCGATAACTCCCGCCGCCCCGTCGGCAAGGCCCGCGAACTGAACCACAGCGTTGCTCTCGATATCATTGATATCGAAATTACCCTTGAAACGAGTTTGCGGGCCATTAGGCGCAAACATGAAAGCTCCCGTCAGGCCACCCCCAAAGGCATGTGCGCTGAGGCCTTCGAAGTGAACGGCGCCATCCCTGGTTTCGATTTTCGTGCCGATTTTTTGCACGACCACGTTATCCCAGTGCAGATCATCGGACTCCAACTGGATGTTGAGATGGACCGGGGGCAAGTCCCATGCCGGAAGCGGGCGGTTCAGAAGGGTTTCAAGATCAAACTCCTGATCGTCCTGAGTTTCCTCCTCTGAGAAAAAATCATCCAGGACCAGAAGTTTCGACGTGAAGTCTGCTTCCACCCTGCGCGGGGTTTCATCAAGCCAAAACACAACCGTACCGGATGCATCCGAACGTGCGAGCAGTGCAGAATCGAGTGCAAAGACCACCCGATCTGCAAATACCTGGACAGTCCCGTCTGCATCGAAAGGCAGGACGGTCGGCAAATCGAGATCAAAGGTTTCCAGGGCTTCGCGAAAGTCATCGGACGTGGCCTTCATGGTCACGGGCCGGGCGTAGACCTCCATAGAGGGGGTCACCTCGCGCTCGATCTCCAAATCGAGACCGAGCAGGCTGGCAGTTCCGTCCAGAATCCAGGGTGAAGGTTTCTCAATCAGATCGAGCAAACTGACGAAGGTGAGTTCGAGCTTGATCGGCACACCCGCCAACACGACCGATTCAGTGCCCGTCGCCCGTTCCCCCGGCTTTGCCGATAACTGAATATCGTGAATATCCAGAGAGGTCTGATCATCGCCGATCTGTAGTGTCGCATCCGCCGCACCAAAGGCAAGTTCGGCAGAAGAAGCCATCTCCCGAAACGTCGTTCCCGTCGTCGTTCCCGACACGGTCATGGTGCCGATCTGGCCTGTCATCAGGCCCTGCATGCCCAGGTTGTTTCCGATGTCATCGGGATCAACGTCTGTTGCCTTGCCGGTAACTGCGATAACTGGTGCCGCACCGGAAGTATCAACCACCAGGGTCAGAATTGCAGGCGCTCCAAAGACCCGGGAATCGAACGGATCCAAGGTCAGGACGTCGTTGGTGATCACGCCCGTGGTCTTGACCTCGCTAAACCTGATCGGGTCGGCATGGAGCCGGTCGATCGTTATCCCAATGTTCGCCTCGACGCCGTTGAGAGCACCGGACTCGAGAAACAGGGCATCGATGTCGTCATCACCATCACCGGTTTTGATCTCGAGGGTCGGAGCCGTGAGATCGCCCGTTATATGGACATCATCGCTCTCGAACGTGACATCGAGCGAACCGTTGGCCTGGCTCGCGCCCACAGACATGTCAATCCAGTCAAACCGCAGACCGTCATCCAGTTGGGAGGTGTGAACATAGGCTTCGACGCTACCCTCGAGAGGCAGGTTGATCGCCACAAGCTCGGCAACAGCCTGGATATCACGAGCACAGAGCAGCGCCTCGATCCGCCACTTTACGGCTTCATCCAGGTTGAACACCACACCGGCAAGCTCGATACCCCGATCGCTTCGGCCCAGATGTGCTTCTATGGGCCACTGATCAACACCACCAACAAGGTCGGCCAGCGAACCCGAAGCCAGTAGTATCGAAGCCTCCTCGTCATCGACCGTGCCATCGGCAACAAATTCCAGCCCCTTATCCGCTCCGATCGATCCGCCAAAACTGTCGAGCACGACATGAAGCTGTTTGCCGTCAGAGAAAACGTTTGAGAGTTCCAGGCCGGTTCCGGTGAGGTCCAGTTCGAGGGTCGCCAGGATGTCGCGCACGATCATCCCCTGGGCGCTGGCGTCCAGTTTCACCCCGGACACCTGCCCGGTCACGGCAAGGTCGGGCCGCACGCGCTCGAACAACTCGGTCAGCGGAATGACCGCTGCGGAAAGACGAAGAGATGCTTTTCCCGTTGCAGCCTCCGCAGTGAATTCGGCCTCGATCTCTTCGCCATCAATCGAAAGGACGATCGGCGAGGCGGTCAGTGTCCCCTGGCTCAGATTAAGCGGGAGAGACAGGCCATCCAGGACGACCGCACCCAATTCATGGCGATCCAGTTCAACAACAAGATCAAGATCCAGTTCCGAGAACAGGTCGTAAGGAACTGGCGTATCGAGGAGATTGGCAAGGTTTACCCCCCCGTCAGAATTGGTTTGTGTCTTGGGGAGTTCGTTGATGGAAAGGGCTCCCGACAGGCGCAGAGGGTCGCTGACGAGGTCAAGCGCCAGGGTTCCGCTGACCTCAAGCTCGTCGAACGAAACCTCGATCTCGCTGGCAACCAGACCCTGTATGTTGGCCTGGATTTTGGCGGATGCGGCCAACACGCTCTCAAAATTCCGCTCCAATCCGAACAGGCCCTGGGTTGGGCCAACAGCTTTGCTGTTAGCCTGCAGGTCAAACTCAGCCCGGGGTGCACGGATCGCATCATGGACCGTGCCAACAATCTGGACAGAAGTGGCGCCATCCGAGAGGTCAGCCTTGAGCGGCCAGTCGGTGCCCGAAAGAAGCTCGGCCAGGCTGCCACCTTCCAGTTCGACCTCAATTCGGCCGTCTCCGACCTTGAGAACAGCATCGGCCCGCAGATCTTCTCCGTCGACAAAGCGCATGCCCAGCGACGAGACCTGAATCTGGATCGGATTGTCATTCACGGGCTGGGTGAACACCGTGAGATTGGCAAGGTCGAACGTGGTGTCGGAATTCAGGAAAGACAGGTCAACCGCGCCCTCGTCTTCCTCACCGGCTTCACCCGCCGTCGCGCCTCCAAAAAGATAGGTTCGCAGCACGACATCACTCAGCGCGGCATGTGCCACCACCAGATCTCCCCTAAACAGGGCCTTGCCCTGCATGCCGAGATAAATCTTGCCTGCCTCCAATCCTGGAGATGTGTCCTGGTCGCCTGCCACCGAGACGTCGCGCAAGACCAGCGCGGGTCCGTCCGACCAGCCCAGGGTCATGAGCCCGTCGATCGTCACTTCGTGGCCCAGTTGTCCCGTGAGGACACCGGCGAGCGGCGACCGAAACGCGTTCACCCCCAATGCGATAACGACGACAACGGCCAACACCGAGAGACCGAACAGAATTCCGCAGGAGATCAGACACCGTCGCAGAAACCTGCGGCCAGCCGATGGCTTGTCTGTGCGTGAGCGTTCGTTCAAATGCCGTTCCAATTGTAATGAGAATTCCCTGACGAGGACATTGTTGTCCTTGGCGCGCCGCGGTCAAGTCGGGCCACGTACACAAGCGGCACACCTGCCGGGCAAACGGAACAAACACCCACAGCAAGACACGGTAGCGCGCACCAGGAAACGCCGGAAAACTACGCCGGCAGATTGACGCCGAGCGTGGCCGCGACCTTGTTTGCCTCCAGCCAGGCCTCTTCGTCGATCGGCACGGTTCCTCGGGCAAGCGCCTCCCGGCGCGCCGCGAACGAGCGCTCACCGGGGATCAATATCTCACCGACGCCGGGCGCCTTGCGTGAGGCCTTCACCTCGTCGACATAGGCTGACACAGAGCTTCGGAAAGCCCCGGGATCGCCGAATGCCGCGGGGTCGATGGCAATGAAAAGATGTCCCTTGCGTCCATCGGGGCCATAGCGGTCATCTCCCATGTGTTCGATCCAGTCGTCGGCGCGGGTTCCATCGCCCCAGAACTGCGTAGACGGAACATGGCTGTAGAGGCCGCGCCCCACATCGGCTCCGACCAGACTGGCAGAGAGGAAGGCGATGCAGAGCGCCATGGCGTAACCACTATGCCCTCCGAAGGGGCTCATCGCGCGCCCCATCAGCACCTGCTGCGGATCGACCGTCATGCGGCCTTGGGCATCGACGGCGACACCTTCGGGCAGCAGGCCGCCGCGACGCGCGGTCTCTGCCACAGCGGAGGGTCCTGCGCCGTTCAGCACCGAGAGATCCATCAGAACCGGGTCGGGGCCGGTTGTCGGCACGGCAACGGCAAAGACATTGGCGCCGATCACACGCTCGGCCCCGCCCGTCGGATGCACGATCGCGGTCGAATCAGTGAAGAAAAGCCCGACCAGCCCCTCGCGCGCTGCCCGCTCCGCTTAGAGACCCACCATGTAGACCTCGATCGCGTTGTTCACGCCGACCGCGCAGCAGCCGGCCTGGCGCGCCTTGGCAACAGCCAGATCGACCGCGCGGTTGACGGCAAAGTGCCCGGCACCGCGCCCGGCGTCGAGCAGCGCAAAGGCTGGGCCCTCGCGCGTAACCGTAGTCTGCGCCTGCGGGTCAATCCGCCCCGACACGACAAGCGGGATGAAGTAATAGAGCAGATGATCGAAACCCTGCCTGGCATGGCCGCGCAGTTCCAGCTCCAGAAAAGAATCGCCAAGATCGGCAGCCGTTTCGGCGTCATAACCGACGCCACGCAAGAGGCGCTGTATGGCCTCGCGCACGGTCTCAATCGGAACCTCGCGTGTTTCCGGCGAACCGGCTGATTCAGCGCGTTGGCGCATGAGTTGGCCTCCTTGCGTTGCGTTCACCCAGCACCCGAAAACACTGGGGAATCACGATTGACCTGATATTCTCGAACAAACAAGAGAGGTTCAAACATGGTGACGTCCAGATCAGCGCCGGAGCGCATCACGATCCCCGCAAGTCACGCCCGCGCCGCATTCGTGAAAAAAGGCAAAAAGGTCCGCGTGATCAACACCCATGGCACCCAGGTCGTCGATTGCTGGGCGTTCAATGCTGCCAACACCACCGAATACATGTCGATGGAACATTGCCGTGTCGCTTTCGAGCGCTACCGTCCCAAACGCGGCGACACCATGGTCACCAACCTTCGCAAACCCATCCTGAAGATCATGCAGGACACCGCCGATGGTGCGCACGACACCCTACTCGCCGCCTGCGACCGCTATCGCTACGAACTGCTGGGCTGCAAGGAATACCACCGCAACTGCACCGACAACCTCTGGGAAGCCATGATCGGCGCCGGCCACAAGATCACCGAAACACCGTCACCGTTTAATCTCTGGCAGAACACACCAGTCGAAGCTGACGGCACGATCAAACCCAATCCGCCGGGCTACAAGAAGGGTGACTTCATCCTGATGCGTGCGGAGATGGACCTGGTGATCTGCCTATCTGCCTGTCCCCAGGACATCACCGCGATCAACGGCAACAAACCCCGCAACGCCCATTTCGAGATTGTTGCCTAGCAGGCACCGATGCGGCTGAACGGGATCTGCTCTAGGCCTTGCGATAGAACTTCGTTCGTTTTTTCACGGGGTCCAACAGTGACCAGTCGCCCTGTTCAACAGTGTATCCCATGGGAAAGGGTGCACGGTTTTCCATTCCCAGTGCCGCCATCACGCGCTCGTCGCTGTAATAGCACTGGGCCGTAACTCGGACGATGCCCGAGACATGGGGCACTCGCGTTTGGGCAAAGCGTTCGGCCGTCGCGACCTTGTCGTCCTCGTCGAGCATGGCAAACCGTTCCCCGTAGAGGGCATGGGACAAGTCATCAAGCGCCCTGAGGCCTTCGTCGACGAGAGACCGGTCCGGCTCCGAAGCGACCACGATCCGCTCGAAAATACCAGGGTCGTCCGCACCGGGAATGTCATATTCAAGGCTGGCAGGGATCATCAGGCCGACCAGAGCCTGAAAATCCACCCGAGCGTCCTCCGACATCGGCTCGGCGGTCGCAATTTCATCGTCTTGTCTGATCATGATCCACCCTCAATCGAAGAGGTTCGCGAGCCGCTGTTTGATCGAGGCGGCAAAGTAATGCGCCAGCGCCTGAATGGTGCGCGTCGGATTCACTCCCGCGGAGGTCACAAAAACACTGCCATCGACGATGAAGAGGTTTTTGACGTCATGGCAGCGGCCCCATTCGTTGACGACCGAGGTCGCGGGATCGGTGCCCATCCGAGCGGTTCCCATGAGATGCCATCCCGCCTCACCAAGCGGGGTTTCGCTGATGACGTCGCTGGCACCGGCGGCCTTGAGTGCCTCGGTCGCCCGGTCGACCGCGTAGTCCATCATCTTCCTGCTGTTCTCGCTCACGCTGTAGGTGACCTTGGGCGCGGCTATGCCGTTCGAATCCTTCTGTTCGGGATCCAGCGTCACCGTGTTGTGTTCTTCGGGAAGGTCTTCACAGATCGCATAGATCGGGACGATACGGTTGAACAGTTCGCGATAGGCCCGGTGGTGGTCCTGACCCCAGGGAATGTGACCCGACTCCATTCCCGTCAGTGCCGTACCGATCGCACCCAGGCCGCGACCGCACTCATAGGTGAAGCCCCGCACAAATCCCCGCGATGCATCCGTCTCGTAGAACTCCTGACTCAAGATGCAGTTATGGGGGCCCATGTAGCCATCCATGCGGTCATCGAACACGCCCCGGATCAGGGCGTAGGGGTGGAACATGAAATTCTTGCCGACCAAACCGCTGCTGTTGGCCAACCCGTCGGGAAACAGGGCCGAGGTCGAGTTCAGCAAAATTCTGGGCGTGCCAACACCGTTACAGGCAAGCACCACGATCTCGGCTTTCTGCACGTGTTCGACGCCATCGGCATCGTAGTAGATCACGCCCGTTGCCATGCCTTCGTCATTGACCGTAATTTCGCGCACCCGCGACCGGGTCCTGACTTCGACCCTGTTGCGGATGGCATGGGGCCAGTACGTGATATCCGTGCTGGCCTTGGCCCCTTGCGTGCAGCCACTGCCGCAGGCCCCCAGGTTGATACATTTGTCGCGGCCGTCGAACTGCTCGCTGGCGACGGCGCTGTCGGAGGGCCACCAATGCCAACCCAGGTCATTGAACCCCCTGGCCAACACCTGGCCCGACTTGCCGAGCGGCAGCGGCGGCATGACCGGATCTTTCGCCGGATAGGCCGGGTCCCCGGCCAGCCCCGACACGCCCGTCATGCGCTCGTCTTCGACGTAATAGGGTTCCAGCGTCTGGTAGTCGATGGGCCAGTCGTCGGCGACGCCGTCGAGGCTTTTGACGCGAAAATCAGAAGGGTGGAAACGCGGATAATGCCCGGAATACAGAACCGTGCTGCCGCCGACCGCATTGAAATTGGCCACGGATATCGGTGAATCGCTGTCGTTGACCGGATAGTCGGTGACCCGGTTTCGACGGTTGGGGCTGATGCTGAAATCGCCGAACGTTCGTGTTTCCCAATCCCGTCCCGAGCTTGGATAGGCTGATGAGTTCATCCAGTCGCCCTGCTCCAGGCAGACAATGTTCATCCGCGTTTCGGCCAGGCTCCAGGCCATCACGGCACCGGACGCCCCGGCCCCGACAATCAAGACGTCGACCGTTTCGTGTTTCATCATCTTCTCATTCTACGCTCGAGGATCATGTCAGACCATCGGGGCCATCAAACGCCGCCTGCGCCGCGCCTATGAAGTTACAGAAGGCCCAGCGTGATCGCAGCCAGGATGATGTAACGTCCGGCTTTTGCGATCGTGACGAGCAGCAGGAAACTCCAGAGAGGTTCGCGCAGCACGCCGGCCGCCACGGTCAGTGCATCGCCGCCGATCGGCGCCCAGCTGAGCAGCAGGCTCCAGCGGCCCCAGCGCCGATACCATCCCATGGCGCGATCCAGGGCTTTCTCGCCGACCGGGAACCAGCGGCGGTGACGGTACTGTTCGACCCAGCGGCCCAGCAGCCAGTTGACGACGGCTCCCAGCACATTGCCGCACGTTGCAACGATCACGAGCAGAACGGGCGAGAGATCGCCAACGGCCAGAAGTGCTACCAGCGCGGCTTCTGACTGGGCCGGAAGGATCGTGGCCGCGACGAAGGCGACGGCGAACAGCCCGGCAAGGGAAAGCAGGTCTTCGATGGCTTCGATCAGAGCTCGCGATGGTACCGGATACCTGGTGTCAGAATCCGACGCCAACCATGCACCGGTTCCAGGGGAACGGATAGCGCACCGGAACCGACCGGTTGATCCCGCTCTTGGGAAGCTGATTCTCCCCTGCACGCCCTCAGGTCTTTGCGGGCAAGCAGGGACATATGGTTCTCTGAGGAAATGTGTGGTGGTGCAGGGAGACTAGCGCGAACTCGTCTCCGGTTGGAATCCCTATTCTACAGGGAAAATACAGGGAATTCTTGGAGATTCGGCCGTCAATTGTGACCACAAGCCAAAATTACCGCACAGAATCAGTCGCTTGGAGGTGAATTCCCTACTCACCGGAACAGGGAATTTTTATCGACAGATCAGGGAAATTTCTCGCGACAACAGGGAATGCAAAGCGCGCATCAGGCAAGCTCTCCGTAGCCGAATTGCCGGGACAATGCCCCGCGGACACTTAGTCGCCCCGATCACACCAAACATAGCTTTCAGGGTTTATCTCGCGTTCTCCGTTCCAGCGGCACCCAACCAACTTGCCGCCTGATTTGGCAACGCTGTAGTCCAGACATGCGATGTTTTTCGCTAAAGGCACCGGGTCACCTTCCATCCAGTAATACCCGAGGAAGACCGGCTTTTCGTCGTGCCCATAATCGACCATATGGTCACCCTGGATTGGGTCGTCTGGCATGTGGGTGACCGCGCTCTCCGGCCCCATGTAGATGTCTTTGTAGGTCTTACCGTTACCCCACCAACGGACCCTGATGTCGTGGCGACGGGTTCCGTCCTTGTCGTGGAAATAGGCACCTCCAGGTAACGGTATCTCCTTGCCTGTCAGCAGGGTTTCGACGGCATGGTATTGCCACGTGCCACTTCGAGATGCGTCGTGCAGCAGTTCATCGGTAAGCCGCGCACCATCTCCATAACTATGGGAAATCTGGCTGATGTGAACTGGGTCCCAGCACGCGTGAACGACCCGCAACCCATCCAGGTCCAGCCAGAGCGGCAACGATTTGAACCAGTCGATCGCCTCTCTCCAAGCATCCGGTTGGTCGGCAAATTCATCGAGAAAGGCCTGGTGCTGATGGGTATTCTTGCTATTTCTCGGCCGGAGGTATCCACCATTGCCGTCGGGCGTGTGAAAGGCGATCGCGTTGAATTCGTGGTTTCCCATGACGGCTAGCGCTGCACCACTGGCAACCATCGTCTGCGCGACATCCAATGCTCGACGCTGGTGCGGACCGCGGTCGATGAAATCTCCTAGAAAGATGACCTTACGGCTCTCGTGCCCATAGCTGGCGCCAACGCGCTTATAGGGCTTTGTCAGACTAACGCCGATTAGGTTGAAGATGTGATTCTAGGCGGTCCACGAACAGCGCAGAAAACCTACGAATTCCCGCAACCAATAGGCGATTGAAAAATGCCTGGAATTTTAGTCTGACAGTGCCCACCCGAGGCCTGGGAGGTCACCTTGGTGCCCGAACTACGGATCATCCCCGACGATCTCTGGGACGCCGCAAAAGCGCGCCAAGAGCCGGTTCCGCAAATTTGAACAGATGGTTAAGTGGATTTTCTGCCTGATGGTTGGCACGGTTTTGCCAGCGAATCAGGAGCTATAATGACGAGAAGACCACGCCGAAATCACACACCAGCTTTCAAAGCGAAGGTGGCGCTTGCCGCCATCAAGGGCGATCGCACGCTGGCGCAGTTGGCTGAGCAGTTCGATGTCCATCCCAATCAGATTACATCGTGGAAGGCGCAGCTTGAAGGTAGCGCTGTCGATGTTTTCGGATCGGGCGGCAGTGCCAAGCCGGCTTCCCCTGTTGTCGATGTGAAGTCGCTGCATGCCAAGATAGGCGAACTGACATTGGAGAATGATTTTTTAGAAGGAGCGCTCAGCAAGGCCGGCCTGCTCAGCGCAAAACGATGATCGACCGGGAACATGATCTGCCGATTGCGCGGCAGGCTGAAGTGCTCAGCATCTCACGGGGCAGCGTCTATTACCGACCGCGCGCTGTATCGACAGCAGATCTTGCGATCATGCGGCGTATCGATGAACTGCATTTGCAGTTTCCGTTTGCGGGCTCGCGGATGCTGCGCGGACTGCTGGCCGGTGAAGGCATCAAGGTGGTCGCCGTCGCGTCAGAACGTTGATGAAACGGATGGGCATCGAAGCGCTTTACCGGCGTCCGCGCACGACGAAGGCGGAACCCGGCCACAAGATCTACCCGTATCTGCTGCGCGACAAGGTGGTCACGCAGCCGAACCAGGTCTGGGCAATGGACATCACGTACATTCCGATGGCGCGCGGGTTTGTCTATTTCGCCGCCGTGCTCGACTGGGCAACCCGTCGCGTCCTGTCGTGGCGGTTGTCGATCACGATGGAGGCATCGTTCTGTGTCGAGGCGCTGGAAGAAGCCCTGGCAAAATACGGCAAGCCGGAGATCTTCAATACCGATCAGGGTTCGCAGTTTACAGGCGCAGCTTTCACGAGCGTGCTCAAACGCAACGACATCGCGATCAGCATGGACGGTAAAGGGGCTTGGCGAGATAATGTGTTTGTTGAACGGCTGTGGCGCAGCATCAAATACGAAGAGGTATATCTGCGGGCCTACGACAGCGTTGGCGAGGCGCGGCAATCGATCGGGCGCTATCTCGACTTCTACAATGGCCAACGTCCGCATTCGAGCCTTGACGGTATGACACCCGATCAGGCCTACTTCACCCAGCTGCCGATCCCCATGGCAGCCTAACCTCGGCAGACCATCCACTTAGCGACGCGGATTTGCTGTTCAGACAAACGGGACCACTTCATTGCTCCGGCAGCTGGGCACCGCGGAACCCGCCAAGCCCCTCCTGCACCCCGCCATGGCGGAGGTCTATCGATCGAAGGTTGCCGAACTGCATCAGGCCCTGGAGGACGAGCACCTGGGCGCCGAGGCCATGGACGCCATCCGATCGCTCATCGACGAGATCGTGCTCACTCCGGAGGACGGCGAGTTACGCATCGACCTCAAGGGTGACCTCGCCGGTATCCTCGCCATGGCCTCCAAAAACACAAAAAAAGCGCCCCGGAAATCCAGAACACCTCAGTGCAAATAAAAGCGGTAGCGGGGGCACGCAAACCACGAGAATCGCTGACGGTGCCGATCGAACTGTAGTTTCAAATCGGGGGCGGGCCCATCATGAGCCCATCATGCGCGATTTTAACATCATATTCCGTAGATCAGATCGATTGAAAGCAAACTGACGAATGCCGCACCTATTGAGAGTAAACATAACTCTTAATTGTAATAGCCTTCAGCTTATAAAAGTCGAAATTCCGTTTATCATCTTGAATTATTGCGAGTTTAGTTGGACGATTAGGTAAAATTTACCTCGAATCAGGGTTGATATGGCTAACGATCCAATTATTCGTAAAATTGCAGTTATATTCGCGACAGACGTCGTCGGTTTTAGCGTACTCATGCAGGGAAACGAGAATGCAACGCTAAAAAGCCTGCGAGCATGCCGTGATATTTTGGACCGGCTCTTTGAGGAGCATGGTGGTCGTATTTTTAACACAGCTGGTGATTCAGTTTTGGCCGAGTTCCAAAGCGCAGTCTCGGCGATAATTTGCGCCACCGAATTTCAGAATCTCGTCAAACAGCGCAATCTATCGGTGCCCGTAGAGGCACAAATGCGGTTTCGCATTGGTTTGAATATGGGCGATGTGATCATTGAGGGAACGAACCTATACGGCGAAGGTGTCAATAACGCTGCGAGACTTGAAGCGCTCAGCCAACCCGGCGGCGTGTCCTTGTCAAAAACGGTTCATGAATTTGCCAG
>JABIUG010000521.1 GCA_018700655.1 Rhodospirillaceae bacterium
CAGCTTTGCGCCCGATACCCGAACCGCAGCCATCAGGGTTGCCAGCACGACCGATGCCGTACCCTGGATATCGTCGTTGAAACTGCAAAGCCGGTCGCGGTAGCGCTCCAGCAATGGGCTGGCATGGCTTTGGGCAAAGTCCTCCCATTGCAGGAGAACATTCGGATATTTCTTCTCGACCGCCTGGATGAAGGCCTCAACGAAATCGTCATAGTCCTGACCGGTTATCCGTTCGTTGCGCCAACCAAGATAGAGCGGATCGGAGATCCTCTCGGGGTCGTTTGTGCCAACGTCGAGCAGGATCGGCAGGGTCGTGGCCGGATCAATCCCGCCACATGCCGAATAAAGCGATAGTTTGCCGATCGGAATGCCCATGCCGCCGGCACCCTGATCGCCAAGGCCCAGAATCCGCTCGCCGTCGGTCACGACAATCACACGGATATCGTCATTGGGCGTGTGATCGAGGATTTCCTCGATCCGGTCCTTCATCGGGTAGGCGACAAAGAGGCCTCGTGGGCGCCGGTAGATATCGCTGAACTGCTGACAGGCCTCACCGACCGTCGGGGTATAGATGATCGGCAGCATGTCCTGCAGGTGCTCGCGCAACAGGGCATAGAACAGGGTCTCGTTGGTGTCCTGGAGCTGGCGCAGCGTGATGTGACGGCCCAGATCTGTGACCTTGCGCTGATAGGCGGCAAAAGAGCGGCGGACCTGCGTTTCCAGGGCCTCGACATCCGGCGGCAACAGCCCGTGTAGATCGAACGCATCGCGCTCTTGGAAACTGAAGGCAGTGCCTTTGTTTCGGCTCGGATCGGCCAAGAGCTGAGAGCCGGTCCGTCTGACCTTGATCGGTGGATGATCCATGGTGGATCCCTGAATTATCGATTTGGACGATGAGCTTAGACCAGAAAGGCGCGTGTTTATCCCCTTGAGGTCACAACATCGCCAGCCTCTATGGCCAGAAGCGTGCCTGGGTCGAGTGCCAGCCAAGGCTCCGCAGTAAGCGGCACGGACGCCAGAAGCGCCACCGACTGGCCATCTCCATCCGCTGCGATCGTCACGCCTCCGCCCTGGATCGCGTCGCCATCGGCAACACAGTTGCGCTGAAGCAGGTGCAGACCGGGGGGACGGCGCGTCCCGTCGTCCTGATGGCGTTCGTGGCTGTGGGCAAAGAGTGTCTCGCCGTCAGCGTAAAGAAAATTCGCCGGTCCGAATCCACGCAACTTTGCGGCAAAGGCTTCAATGACATCCAGCCTGTCCTCAAGCGGCGGCGGCGGCGCCTCACCGGCTGACCACAACTCCGTCAGATCCTCCAGCATGGCGCAGAAGGCATGTTCGGAATCCGTGTCGCCCAGCGGACCAAACCTCCCCAGGGACAATCCGTCTTCACCCAGCACGCCATCGACCACGCCGTTATGGGCAAAGACATGCATACGCCCGCCCAGCTCACGCACGAAGGGATGGGTATTGGTGATCGCGACATGGCCGGTCGTGGCATTGCGGATATGGCTGATTGCCGTCCTGGTTCGCAGGCCCTGATCCTCGACAAACCTTTCCCAGGGACTTTGCGAAGCCTGCTTGGTGTCCTTGATCAGACGGATATCGGAATCTTCGTAGTAGGCAATGCCCCAACCATCGCGGTGTGGCCCGGTGCGCCCGCCATGCTGGGCAAACTCCGACAGCGAGAGGTTGACGGTGGTGGCCTGACGGCTCGATTTGGCAAGGAGTTCACACATGACGTCTATCTTGGTTTGCTGCTCACCCGGCCCAAGTCACGCCCGATCACGATTGGCCGAAGTGATCGGGGCCGGCCGCGGCCCAATCGGCTGCCATGCTCTCGGGAATGTTGCCCGATAGCAGCGCACCGTCTGCAACCAGCGGATAAATCTCGTCATAACCCTGGGCAGTGAGGTTGTCGGAGCGATGTTTGATGTGCCGGCGGCGCAACTGATCTGGATGATCGAGCCCGATGGCGCCCAGAAGATCGCGGAAGGTCTCCAACGTTCGCCGGTGATAGTTGGCGACACGCGGCGCCTTGTCTTTGACCCTCAGGGCACGGGTTCTATGCCAATCCTGGGTCGCGACACCGGTCGGGCAGGTGTTGGAATGGCATTGCAGTGCCTGGATGCAGCCCACCGTGAACATGAAGGCACGTGCGGCAACACAGATATCGGCACCCAGCGCCATCTTCGTGATCATGTCGAAACCCGTGGCGATCTTTCCACTCGCGATCAGGCGTATGTCATCGCGCAACCCGGCGCCAACCAGCGCATCATGAACGAAGGCAAGGCCTTCGTTGATCGGGGTCCCGAGCCGGTTGGTGAATTCCAGAGGCGCCGCGCCGGTACCACCTTCGGCGCCATCGACCTGGATGAAATCGGGTTTTATCCCGGTTTCCTGCATCGCCTTGACGATGCCCAGAAATTCACTGCGGTCGCCCACGCAAAGCTTGAAACCGACCGGTTTGCCTTCGCTCAACTCACGCAACTGCGCAACGAAGGCCAGCAGTTCACGCGGTGTCGCAAACGCGCTGTGTGTCGGCGGCGACAGACAATCTTGACCCATCGGGATGCCGCGGATCCTGGCAATTTCCGGGGTAATCTTGGCAGCCGGCAGCACACCTCCATGGGACGGCTTGGCCCCCTGGGAGAGTTTGATCGAGATCATCTTGACCTGATCGTGGCGCGACTTCTTGGCAAAGACCTCAGGGTCGAAGTCACCTTCAAGTGTGCGGCACCCGAAGTAACCCGTGCCCAGTTGCCAGACCAGATCACCACCACCTTCGAGATGATGGAGGGAAAGGCTGCCCTCTCCGGTATCCTGCCAGCAGCCGGCCTGTTTGGCCCCTGTGTTGATCGCAAAAACGGCCCTGGCCGAAAGCGAACCAAAGCTCATCGACGAGACATTGAGGCGCGAGGCGTCATAGGGCTTCAGGCAATCAGGCCCACCGATCAAAACCCGACCGGCTTCTTCGCCGACGTGTTTGACGTTGATGGAATGCAGCATGAAATCGTCACCTTCGACCATCAGATCATGCTGGGTACCAAACGGCAGCAGGGCCTCGCCACCTTCTGCGCGCGCGTTCACGAGATCACGGGTCTCACGCGAATACGGACGGCCAGACTGATTGGTATTGATGAAGTACTGCTGAATGTTGGGCCGGATGAACTCGGCGAAATAACGGCCATGGCCGATCAGGGGATAATTACGCAAGACGTTGTGCTTCGAGATGACCGCATCATACAGGCCGACCACGACCAGCGGGCCGATCACCAGAAGCGTCCAGAGAATGTCGTGGCCGATCAGCGACAGCGCCGCCACGACCAGCAGGGACAACGACGCGAGAATAAAGAACCACTGACGTGGAATCATGAAACAACCCCAGATTTGGTAAACAGGTTTCTGGCCAGTGTTCTGATCAGTATTTCAGCACGCCGGGCTTCAGCACCTTTGTGGCGTCGCCGCGGTAACGGGTCTCGTTGCGGCTCTGGGGATCAATTCCCCGGGCTCGGTAAATCTCGATCGTCTCGTCGATCGGTCGGCGCTCGCCCTCATGTGCCGTCAGCCACAGGCGCAGCAGCATGCGGCCGGTATCGGCGCCTGGCGTGTCTTCGAAACCGCTGCGGGCATGGAGCACGGTGTGGTTATTGGCCAGCAGCATCTGGCCCGGCTGCATCATGAACTCGAGCTTCATTTCCGGACGCAACGCGACGTCGTCAAAGTAACCCAGTGCGTCGCGATCAGTATCGCTCAGCTCCTCACCGAGTTCCTCGTAGGCCATATAGATATAGCCTGCGACATAGCGGCAGGTGACGTAGCCATCACGTTCAGAAAGCACGGGCACATGGTGCTCCGTGACAGGCGCTTCACCCGGTCCCTCCTCACCGAAACGGTGGTAGCGAAAACCGCGATAGAGCGGCTCGAGATATTCCGGCTTTTCTTCAAGGATGGCGTTGTGAACCGCGACCGCGCTGGCGTACTGCGACTCACCACCGGTCTCGCCGGCCCGGATCGAGAGCATGCCCAGGATATCGCAGGCATCGGTGTGGAGCGTGAGCGGCAGGGAATTGCGATAGGCACGCTCCTTGGGATCCTTGCCCCCGACATTGACAACATGGCCGAGCCGATCGCCCATCACCGATTGCGACTGCCCTTTGCCGAAATGCGTGCCGATGCCCCAATAGATGATCTCGGCCTTTTCCAGTGACCAGTCCTCTACCGGGAGTCGATCGACCAGAACAATGCCCCTGCCCCACATGACCTCTTCATAGATGGCACGCAAGTCGGCCGCGATCGATGGCAGGAGAAAGTGCTCGTGTTCGACCTGGTCGAGCGTCAGCCCCCTGGCCGCCACCTGCTCATAGGCTTCTTCCAGCGCATCAATATGGCGCTGCTTCCAGGCGACCTTGATCGAGTCGACCGAGCCCAGCCCGGTCGCCGTCCAGGCTGACGGGTGCGCGACCTCTTGGGTGTAAGTTTGTGCCATGATCACCTCCGCTGGATGAGCCGTCCCATCATCTAACAAGGTTCAACCTACCGGGTCCAGACAACATGACTTTGCAAGCAGGCATGAAACACACCCTCGAGGGACCGGAACTGCGCGATCTGATCTGGTCGTGGCGGGCCCATGATGGTGTCTCCTTCAGCGTCGGTGTGCCCGGCATAGTCGCCTAATTCCACGCCATGCCGGGTGAGACCTTGACCTGGAGCACAGGCTCGCGAGGCCTTGTCGCGGCGTGTTCAGGCGGATCATTCCGGCTGTCGTCAAACAATCGTGTCCTTGTCCTGCCTTACGATCTCGAAAGCCGGAGGCCCGGCCACCGGGTCCGCGGCGTTCTTTTCTGCTAGCAGGAAGATGATGCGCGCATGGCCGCGCGCACCACCCTTGCCGAGGTCGGCGAACACGACGGTGCTGTCTTGTTCGACATCGGAGCCAGCGCGGCAACCATCGATGCCCTGGTCATGGTCTCAGATCCCGAGCTGACCGAAACGCTGCGTGGAGCCCAGGGCGAGCGCCTTGTCGGCACCCATCACCCGGCCCTGATGGCGCTGGTTGCCGCCAGTCCGCCCCGGCTCTTCCGATCGGCTCTGGTGGCGATCAGCGTGACACAGCCGATTGCCACCGAGGAGACACCACACGGGCCCCATACCCACCTTCTGCCCGACCTGATCGATGGCAGCACCCATGACCGGCGCATCACGGTGCCGCACGGCTGGTTACCCACACTCACGATGCACATTCCGGACGATGATGCGGACTTTCCGACCCTGACCGAACGCTTCGGCTTGGCAGCGATGGCTTCGAACCGATAGTTTTGGAGAAGGAGGATCGCCCATGCTCACAGTCTATGGCCTGAAGAACTGCGACACCTGCAAGAAGGCCCTGGCCTGGCTCAAGGCCAACAACATCGAACACCGCTACCACGATGTGCGCGCCGATGGCCTTGATGCCGGTGCGGTCGCAAGCTGGATGGAGGAATTGGGTCACGCGGTGCTGGTCAACACGCGCGGCACGACCTGGCGCGGCCTGCCGGACGAAGACAAAGCGGATCTCGACAGCGCCAGGGCGATCGATTTGATCATGGCCCAGCCGGCCATCATGAAACGGCCGGTCTTCGATCTGGGCAACAAACGCCTGGTCGGCTTCAAGCCGGCCCAACAGGAAGAGCTGCTGGCTTACACATAAGCCAGCGGCAATTCCGAGGTGTGTTTGATCCGCTCCATCGCGAACATGGAACTCACATCGAAGAACCGGGCCTTGGCGATCAGGGCCTTGTAGACCCGGTCATAGGCCTGGATGTCGGGTACCACGACCTTCAGCAGATAGTCGATCTCGCCCGCCATCCGATAGATCTCCACGACCTCGGGCACGCTTGCGACGCCCTCGGCAAAGGTCGCGAGCCAGTCTTCGTTATGCTGGTCGGTCCGCACGGCGACGAAGACCGTGATCGGCACGTTCATCCGGTCGGGATCAAGCAGTGCAACGCGACGCGCGATATAGCCGTCGCGTTCCAGACGCTGCAGACGACGCCAGCATGGTGTGGTCGAGAGATGCACCTTCTCCGACATCTCCGCCAGCGACAGCGTCGCGTCCTGCTGGACCAGAGCGAGCAGCGCCTTATCCGTCTCATTAAGCATTTGATTTTATATACCATTAGTTTTAGAGAAAACTATTCTCACTCAGAGCCATCAACTGCGCAAGGAAAGCAAACATTTCCTTCGGCGTATTCGTTAGCCTTCCGGGTAATGAGGTTCCCTGAAGGGAACCCGGGAGGGCCGTCGCGTTCACGCTGTTTGGAGAAGTCATGATCCGCCTTTTTACCCACCACCCCGAGACCGTCGGCGAAACCTATCTCGAGCACATGGCTGTTGCCTCGTCGTTCGGCTTTCGCATGTTCTTCGCCAGCCTGGCCTGCATGGTCCACGCGTTTTTGCCCTTTCTGTGCGTCAAGACCGGCAGTGCCGCGATCACCCAGTTGCACGACCGCATGGTGACCAACCGGCACAACCAGACGGCCGCAGCAGTCGATCGCCAGAGCGCCATGGCTGGCAGCGACTGACCCTCGCGCTGCTGAGCGACACAAAAACGTCGCTAAACTGACAAAACCACCACGAATTCGATTGTCACCAACCCACCGCGCTGGCAGCGTTCGCCGCGTCACTTATTGGTGGAGTTGTGATGGCCCGTCTGGCAGTCGATATCGGCGGAACCTTTACGGATATTGCCCTTGAACTGGGTGATGGCCGGCTCGAAACATCCAAGGTACCCACAACACCACGCTCACCCGAAAAGGGCGTGATGGATGGTGTCATGCTGGCCCTGGATCAGGCCGGCATCTCCGCTGGTGACGTCACCAGCGTGATCCACGGCACCACCCTGGCGACCAACGCGCTGATCGAACGCAAGGGTGCGACAACCGCCCTGATCTGCACGGACGGCTTCCGCGATACCCTGCGGCTGGCCTATGAGAATCGCTACGACCAGTACGAACTCTGGCTCGACAAACCCGAACCGATCGTGCCGCGTTTCCTGACCTATCCCGTGGTCGAACGTCTGGATGTCCGTGGCCAGGTGTTGCGCCCGCTCGATGAGTCGATGGTGGCTCCGATTGCCGTAGCCCTGAAAGCCGAAGGCGTTGAAGCCGTCGCCATCGGCCTGCTCCACGCCTATGCCAATCCCGATCACGAACGCCGGGTGCGCGACCTGCTGCTGGCCGAACAGCCCGATCTCCTGGTGACCCTGTCCTCGGAAGTCTGCCCGGAGATGCGCGAATACGAGCGGCTCACGACGGCGACCTGCAACGCCTATGTTCAGCCCCTGATGGCGCGTTACCTCAGGGCACTTGATCGTGAACTCCAGGCTGCGGGGGTCGGTGGCCCGATGCTGATGATGACTTCGGGCGGAGGGGTCTGCGCGCTTGAAACCGCGATCCGGTTTCCGATCCGCCTGGTCGAATCCGGACCCAGCGGCGGCGCCATTCTGGCTGCCAGCGTCGCGGCCGAACGTGGCGAGCACGAGGTGCTCTCCTATGACATGGGCGGAACGACCGCCAAGATCTGCCTGATCGATGACGCCACGCCCCAGACCGCGCGAACCTTCGAGATTGCAAGGGCGGCCCGTTTCACCAAGGGCAGCGGCCTGCCCGTGCGTATCCCCGTGATCGAGATGATCGAGATCGGTGCCGGTGGCGGTTCGATCGCGCGGATCGACAATCTCGGTCGCATCACGGTCGGCCCCGACAGTGCCGGTTCCGAACCTGGACCAACCTGCTATGGCCGCGGCGGCACCGATGCGACCGTGACCGATGCCGACCTCGCACTTGGCCGGCTTTCCCCCGATGGATTCGCCGATGGCCGCATGACCCTGGATCAGGATGCCGCCTGCCAGGCAATCGCACGCAATGTCGCCGACAGTCTGGAGCTTGATTCCGCCAGCGGCGCCCTGGGCATCTCAGAAGTGATCGACGAGACCATGGCCAACGCCGCCCGGGTCCACGCGGTCGAACGCGGCAAGGACCTGCGCAAGCGCACCATGATCGCATTCGGCGGCGCGGGTCCGCTCCATGCCTGTCGCATGGCCGAAAAACTCCAGATTCCGCGCGTCGTCATCCCAAACAACCCCGGCGTCGGTTCGGCGGTTGGTTTCCTGCGCGCGCCGATCGCCTATGAAGTCGTCCGCAGCCGTTACATGACGCTGTCGACCTTCGAGCCCGAAGCCGCCAGCGACGTGCTCGACCAGCTCGCGGCCGAAGCCCGCACGGTCGTGCGTGAAGGTGCGCCCGATGCCGAACTGTTCGAGCGGCGAAGCTGTTTCATGCGTTATCTCGGCCAGGGCCACGAGATCGAGGTGACGGTCAGCGATGGCCCCCTAGAGCCCGGCGAGAGTGAGCTGTTGCACGCCGCCTATGACGCCGAATACACCCGGTTGTTCAGCCGCAGCGTGCCCGGCATGGATATCGAGATCCTGGGCTGGAAACTGGTTGTGGCGACAGCATCACCCCAGCAGGACGACGTCGCCGTCGCCACAACCGACCATCAGGCCGAACCGGCTTCGACACGGGTCATGGTCGACCCCAGAGTTGGTTCCGGCGCACAGGCGCCCGTCTTCAACCGGTCAGCCCTGGAACCTGGCGCGCGTTTCGCCGGCCCCTGTGTCGTGACCGAAGGCCAGACCACAACAGTCGTGACCGGTGGTTACAACGGCCGGATCGACGGCTTCGGTCATATCGTCCTGGAACGCCGCGAGGAGGCCCAGCCATGAGCAATGCACTCGAACGCATCAACCTGCAGATCATGTGGGAACGCCTGATCGCTGTGGTCGAGGAACAGGGCCAGACCCTGATGCGGGCTGCCTTCAGCCCGATCGTGCGTGAATCCGGTGATCTCTCCGCGGGCATCTTCGACCTCCAGGGTCGCATGATGGCCCAGGCCGTGACCGGCACGCCCGGCCACATCAACACCATGGCCGCCTCGGTCAATCACTTCATCGAGCACTTTCCGCCTGAGACCATGGCGCCAGGCGACATCTACCTGACCAACGACCCCTGGATGGGCGCCGGCCATCTCAACGACTTCGTTCTGGCCAAGCCGTGTTTTCTCGACGGCCGCCTGATCGGGCTCAACTCCTGCACCTCACATCTCGCCGATATCGGAGGGCGCAGCTTTGGTCCCGATGCCGCCGACGTGCATGAGGAAGGTATCTACATCCCGCCGATCAAGCTGGTCGACAAAGGCGCGATCAACGAGACCCTGATGGCGATGCTGTGGGCCAACAGCCGTGTACCGGTCCAGAACGAAGGTGACATCTATGCCCTGATCGCCTGCTGCGAGGTCGGCGAAGAACGCCTCTCGACCATGATGAAGGAGTTTGGCCTCAACACACTCGACGGCCTTTCGGACCACATCATCGAGACCTCGCGCAGCGCCACCCTGGAACGCATTCGTGCCTGGCCCAACGGCACATGGCAGAGCGAAATGATGGTCGACGGCTACGACTTCGAGATCAAGATCGTTGCGGCCATGACGATCACCGATGATGATCTCTCGATCGATTTCGCCGGCAGTTCCGGGCGCTCGCGTTACGGCATCAACTGCCCATTGACCTATTCGCAGGCCTACACCGTGTTCGGTCTGAAATGCATCGTTGCGCCCGACATTCCAAACAACGCCGGTGCGCTGGAGCCTTTCATCGTGACCGCGCCCGAGGGTTCGATCATGAACGCTCAGAAACCGGCACCCGTGGTGATGCGCCACATCGTCGGTCAGCTTCTGCCCGATGCCGCATTCGGCTGTCTCCATCAGGCCGCACCCGGCAAGGTTCCCGCCGAAGGCACATCCGTCCTCTGGGATCTTTCCCTGCGTGGTGGCTTTGGCCACCACCAGGGCGCCAACCAGACCCAGTTCGCGATAGAACTGGTGCACAATGGAGGAACCGGCGGACGGCCCCAGGGCGATGGCCTTGACGCCACGGCCTATCCTTCCGGTGTCATGGGAAGCCAGGTCGAGATGACCGAATCGACCGCGCCAATGATTGTCTGGCGCCGTGAGCTGCGCCCGGATTCAGGCGGCCCCGGCCGCTACCGCGGCGGCCATGGCCAGATCATCGAAATCGGTTCCAGTGAGGAAGCGCCCTTCCAGCTTGCCGCGGCGCTGGACCGGATCGTCTATCCCGCACGCGGTCGCGAAGGCGGCAAGGACGGCGCCAGCGGCATTGTCCGGCTCTCGTCCGGTATCCCGCTTAACGGCAAGGGCGAACAGGATATCCCGCCCGACGACCGCCTCTGGGTCGAAACCCCCGGCGGCGGCGGTTACGGCGATCCGGCCGAACGTAATCCTGCTGCCCTGGCAGCGGATCTGCGCAATGGCCTGGTGACCAGCGAAGCGGCACAAGAGCACTATGCTTTGGCCAGCAAGGATTGAATCGGCGCGCTTCCCGCATTCGCAATGGGTTGAAACATGGTGCGGTACTGGCCGGGCGTCACGCCCGTGAGGCGCCTGAACAAGCGTCGGAAGAACGCACTGTTTTCGTAGCCGACCGCAGCAGCCACCTCTTCGGAAGGGCGACCTTCTTCAGCGAGCTGTCGTTTGGCTTCTTCGATCCGCAGGTTCTGGACGTAGTCGATGAGTGTATGGCCGGTGGCCCGTTTGAAACGACGCTTGAGCGTTCGTTCAGCCAACGCGCTTCGCGCGACAACGCCTGCGACCGCCTGTGGTTCGGCGAAATGATGCTCAAGCCAGTCTTCCACGTCTCGCACCCCACGGTCGGCATGGCGCTCGCGGCGATGCAATGCGACATAGGGAAGCTGGCCTTCACTGTGCCAGCGCAACAGATTGATGCGGGCGACCTGCAAGGCTTCACGCGGCCCGCAGTGACGCGCGATGATATGAAGAAGAAGGTCCTGCCAGGATGACGTCCCGGCTGCCGTGACGATCGTGTCGCTTGCCGCGACCAGCGCTGGTGCGCGGTCGAATTCGACCCTGCGGTGGGCCTTGCGATAGCGCGTTTCGTCGCTCCAGTGCGCGGTGGCGTGACATCCATCGAGCAATCCGGCATCCGCAAGCAGGACAGATCCCGAGCAGGACGAATAGAGCATGCTGCCTGTGGCGTGACGACGACGAAGCCATTCGAGCAACGCGGGGTAGCGCCCTTCAACAGCGCCATCGGGCACCAGCAACAACTCCGGAACAATCACGATGGGTGCTTTGGGATCATCATCCACGGCCAGTTCCGGACTGACGGGCACGCCGTTGCTACACAGGAAAGGAGCGCCCTCTGGCGCCACGATCCTGGGCCTGAGCGGGGACGGAGACGGCACCTTTCCGACAAGTTCGCTCCAGAGCCATGACGTGGCCGACAACATATCGACCATGCCGTAGAGCACCGAGCCAGATGTTTCCGGCACCGCAACCAGCAGAACGTCGGTTGGTACGAGGGTCTCTTCGTGCGTCATTGGACGTTTATGGCACGAAAGGACTGAAAAGATAATAAATGGACCTAATGAAATTCAGAATTGACGCCTAGCTTCTGGCCCTACCCATCGGAGAAACAGGAC
>JABIUG010000522.1 GCA_018700655.1 Rhodospirillaceae bacterium
CGCATGGTGAGTGCGCTGCGGATCTTCAGATCAGACAGCTCCGTGATACGCGCGCCAAGTGCGGTATCGAACAGGTCGGGCTGGTTGAACGAGCCGTAATAATCGAGCCACATGCCCGAGCGAACCAGACCAGCGGCCTCTTCGGCGGAAACCGTCTGCGCCGGTGCGGCGGCTTTTCGCATCTTCATCTCTGGGCTCCTGAGGGCTGGCGGCAGATTTGGCCCAACGTGGCGTGCCGTGCACGGGAAGGCAAGCCAGCCCTCCACACATGGACAACCGAAGGCTGGCCGTCAGAGCACACCGGCGAGCATGTTGATGGTCAGCGCCAGCACGCCGATGTTGTAGAAAAATGCGAGCACGGTCTGGATTGCCACGACCTTGCGCAGAGCGGTCGACGTGACGGACACGTCGGAAGCCTCGAAGGTCATGCAGGCGGTGAGCGAGAAATAGCAGAAATCGGAGAAATGCGGTTCGGGCGTGCCGGGGAAATCGAGCCCGCCCTCATCATCGTCGGGCGCACCGTTATCGTTGGTATCAATCCCGAAGTAATAGGCATGGGCGTAGTGCAGCGCAAAAACCATCGCGACGAAAAACCAAGCCAGAACACAGGTTCCCACCACCAATACCAGGTCGGCCGTGGTGAGTTCACTCTTGCGCACCATCATCATGCCAAGCACGCAAAGGATGACCCCACCGACCGCAGCGGCAACCACGGGCAACAGGATCTGGCCGCTCTTGTCATGAGAAGCGCCGCGCCGCAGGGCATCGGGCGCCCCATGGCGCCAGACCGAAATGACCGCGGCGAGATAAACCAGCGCTGCGACATCGAAGCCAAGCGCCACCGCCGCTTCGACCGGCAACGGCTCTGATACCGGAAGCACCAGGTAGGCCAGCACCGATGCAATCGGCAACACGGCCAGAAACAGCAGGAAACGCGGATGGGCGAGGATCGTCATGGCGCGGTATCGAAGGTTGCTGTGCTTCAGATTACACCCGGCCTGCCCGCTTGTCCCGGGCGACGAATGGCCGCAGTCTCGCGCCAGCCCTTTCGGACACCCAACAGGAGACATAACCCATGCTTGATTATGTGATGGTCGGCTGCACCAACCTGAAACGCGCCGCCAAGTTCTATGACGCCCTCTTCGCGCCGCTGGGTTATGTCCGCGCCCAGGAAGACAAGACCTTTGTCCTCTACGGCCCCAAAAGCACGCCCGGCAAAGGCTATTTCTACGTCACCCGGCCCTACAACAAGAAGGGCATGACCCCTGGCAACGGCACCATGATCACGGTGAAGGCAAAATCACGCAAAGCGCTTGCCGCATTCCACGCCGCGGGCCTGGCCGCCGGCGGCAAAGACGAAGGAGAACCCGGCGCCCGCCCGGCCGACAGCAACGAACATTACGCCTATATCCGCGACCTCGACGGCAACAAGATCTGCGCGAGTTGCATAAAAGCGAAATAGGGGGGAAGTCCGGGATCGATTTACTACAGATCAGTCCGTGTTCTTCCTGCTCACCAAGCGTTCGATCCGTCCCCAGACGACCTCTAGCAGGGACAGAGCGATGAAGATCGCCAGGTTGATCGGGATGAACTTGTAGTCTGCGGCGAAGGTTCCGCGCAGTTCGATTTCGACCATGGGCCAGAGCAGATAACCGCCATAGGTGATCCCGCCGGTCACAAGCGCGGCGGCCACGATGCACAACACCACCCGCGCGATCATGAGAAGACCTCCACGGTGGAGAGGTCGATTTTGAAGACCAGGATGTCGTCACGCCGTTCGACCTCGCCTTCGACGCCGATGCGCAGGGCGACATACTGGTAGAATTCTTCCGGCAGAGGACCGCCATCTTCGTTGGCGAGCCAGAGGAACCGGTTGCCTTCGATCTCGCCGGTACTGACAAAGACCGGCGGCACGCCGCCCAGCAGGCAGAGATCAGCGCAGGCAAGATGGGCGATGCCGTCGCCGGGACGCATGACACCGCCGGAACACTTGCCGTCACAAATTTCGCCGACCAGACGCCAGCGTCCCATCGGCTCGGAGGCAGCGGGATCGAACGACAGCTGTTCGTCGTTTAAGTCAGCCTCGGTCGCCTTGACCGCGATCCGGTTGACCCAGCCCCGGACGTTCAGCATCTCCAGGTCGCCGCGCCGGATGAAAAAACCTTCGACATCGACGAGCTGGCCTTCGAACTCTTCGGCCTTGCCCTCGACGCCGAACTTGGCAAGCCCGGTGAGCGGGATCGCGCGTGTTTCACCGTTTGCCGAGGGCACGGTGCGCAGGATCGGATAGGGCTGCGTATCGATATAACCAGTGAGCTTCTGCAGATTGGCGTTTCCGCCAACAAAACGGCCATCGCCGGGATCGGCCGTGCCGACACCCAGAGCGAACGAGAACGCCGCCGCCATGACCAGAGAGACCACCGCAGTCGATACCAGGAAGATCGTGAGCCGGCGCGGTACGGCGTTGAGGTAACCCACGAAGAAGTCGTCATCAGCGGCCATGATCAAGCCTCCTCGAGCACAATGGGTTCGACATAGGTGCCTGCCGGCAACGGCACGGGGTCGATCAGAACCCGCGTGCCTTCAAGTTTGATCCGGAATGTCGGGATCTTTTCGGTGAACGGCGCCGGTGCCCTGCCATCGGCCGGGTTGTACTGGAAACCGTGCCAGGGGCAGGTCACGCAACCCCACAGGATGCGCCCCTCACCCAGCGGTCCGTTCTGGTGCGCACAGACATTGGAAACCGCCGAGAGTTTTCCGTCATAACGGACCACCGCCGCACGCTGCTCGTTGCCCAGCGGCACGATCAGGGCGCGGTTGTCAGGGATATCTGCGAGCTCCCCGGCGACAAGCCAGGTTTCATCGGCGTCCGTGGCCATGCCTGCCTCACGCCGTTCGCGCAGTGCGGCGACGAAGTGGAGACCTGCGACGGCAGCCACACCCATGCCGACGATCATCGGCATGAACGGCCCGGTCTGTGCCTGCAGGGCGCCCAGCCCGACATGAGCCACCGCCGAGAGATAAGCCAGATAGACCAGCATGTGGAGGCCCTTCCACAGCGGCGGCGAGAGGAATTTCAGCCAGAAATCATGGCTGGTGACGGCCATGATGACGAGGATGGTGACTGCCAGAATGCCGAGCGATTCAAACGGGAAACCCAGAAACTGACCGTAGTTTGTGTTGGTCCCCAGCACGGCAACGTATTTGTCGTAGTAGGGGCTGCTGGCAAAATAGACGGCGATGACATAGCTGGCGTGAACCAGCGCGACCGAGCAGGTCAAAACACCTAAATGGCGCCGGTTGTAAAGCAACGGCAGGAACCGGCTGTCGAGCCTGGCGAGCGGCCCCAGACACAGGATGAAACTAAGCATCAGGAAAGCGCAGGAGCCAAAGGCGCGCGCCTTGTAGATCGTGCCGCTGATCGAACGGGTGACGGTCTGGAAGTCCGGTGCGTATTTCAGGAAGATCCAGATGTAGATGAAGACACCGGCGATCAGCACGGCATCATAGATCAGCTTGTTGCGGTTCCAGGTGACCGGACGTAACGCACGCTCATGGCTCGCTCCCCTCAGCGGCAGCGGGCGGCGCCTCAAGCAAGACGGCAGGCGCTTCCATCGGCCCCTGCTGGCGGATCAGCATGGCGCCGACCAGCACCGCGGGAACCAGAACGGAGAACACCAGCCAGACACGGCCATGGGATCTGCGATGGGTACGTTGGGTGGGCGACGGCCCGTCGGAAAACTCCAGGACCATCCAGCGCAACAGCACCAGAGGCCAGAGCACGATGATGCCTGGAATCAGGAGCGGCCTGAAGATGTAGGAGCTGCGCGAGCCCGGGTCGATCCGGTCGATCCCGACCAGCAGAAATAGCGCCGAAACACCCAGCCCGATCCAGAAATAGATCGTGAGCCCTTCGACAATCGATGTTGCCGTTTCCAAATCCGCCCCTCGACGAGAGTCCATCCACACTTTTTGTGCTGCACCGATAATCCAAACGGGTCGATGCAACCGCGTCCCATCCAACACATGGGGGTGCGCGGCCGGAATTCCGGTCAGATGGTGGTCACAAGAATGTCAGGGCGGCGCGAGGGACGCCGGAGCAGCGGTTAAAGGCCAAAGCGGGCCCAGAGTGCGCGGGTTTCGATCTCGCCGGCGACGGCGCCTGCCAACCGGCTGCCCGGGATCAAGCGTGAGAGCATACCTCCGCCCTTGCTCTTGACGCCACGAAGGCGGACATGTTCACCGAAACGGCCACGCATGACCTGGCGGACATCGCCGATGCCGTCGACCAGACCACGCCTTCGGCCCTCTTCTCCGGTCCAGAACGCACCGGAGAAAAGGTTGTCATCGATATCGTTGAGACGGTCGCCGCGGCGGGCCTTGACGTGGTTCTTGAAGAGATCGTGCATTTCACCCTGCAGCGCCTTCAGGCGTTCGACATCCTCGACGCGTTCCGGCTCGAAGGGATCGAGGATCGCCTTGCTTTCGCCGGCAGTATGAATGCGTCGCTCAATACCAAGCTTGGCGATCGCATCGACGAAGCCAAAACCACTGCTGACGACACCGATCGAGCCGACAATAGAAGACGTCAGGGCGTAGATCTCGTCACCGGCACAGGCCAGCCAGTAACCGCCCGATGCAGCGGCATCCTGGACAAACGCAACGACCGGAACGTCTTTCTCATCAGCCAGGGCCCGGATGCGGTCATGCACCAGCGCCGACTGCGCCGGGGAGCCACCCGGAGAATTGACGACCAGGGCAACCGCCTTCAGGCGGCTTCCGCTGAACGCCCGGTCAATCGCGTCTTCCAGGCTTTCGAGCGAAATGCCCTTCTGAAATCGGCCACGCGAGCCGATCGCTCCTTCAAGACGCAAGACATTGACCCGCGGCGAGCGGCGAAAGATCCGTCTGAGACGGTCATGAAGAGAGCGTTTGGCCATGGGTTTCCCGTTAGAGCGGATCACGTTGACCCGGAAACACTTCGTGGTTCCGGGTCAACGTGTGAATCCGCTCTATTTCATAGAGTTAGAGCAACTTCACCCGATTTGTTTGTA
>JABIUG010000056.1 GCA_018700655.1 Rhodospirillaceae bacterium
AACCAGAACCCCTACAGCCTGCTCAACAGGACCTTCGAATCCGGCTGCGCTGAAGTCGCCATGCGTGAACAGGTCGGCCTCTTTGCCTATGCGCCCATGGCAGCAGGTGCCTTGTCGGGCAAATATCTCGGTGGCGCGAGACCCGAAGGCGCGCGCATGACGATGTATCCCGGTAACACGCGTTATCTCGGTCCGCCCAATGCCGAGCTGGCGACGCGGGCCTATGTCGATCTGGCTGCGAAACATGGTCTGGAGCCTGGCCAGATGGCGCTGGCCTTCGTAAATCGGCAACCGTTCCTGACCTCCAACATCATTGGTGCGTCTTCGATGGAACAGCTGAAAGTCGACCTCACCAGCGTTGACCTCGAACTCTCCGATGACGTGCTGACTGGGATTGAGGAGATTCACAAACGCTACACCTACCCCTGTCCATGAGCGGTGATTATCTCGATATCCACTACGCCCGGACGCGGACCCCGGATGCCCCACGGCGGCGGCTTGAAGGCCATCACAAGACGCAGGTCTGCATCATCGGCGGCGGCCTGGCCGGCCTTACGACCGCGCTGGGCCTGGCCGAACGCGGTGTCACCGATGTCATTTTGCTGGAAGCCGAGCGGGTTGGCTGGGGTGCATCGGGGCGCAATGGTGGCTTTGTCAGCCCGCACTATGCTGCCGGAACCGACAATCTGATCGCCAAGGTCGGCCTCGATCACACCCGCGATCTGATCAAGCTCAGCCGGCAGGCGGTTGATCTCGTGAAAGAACGCATCGGGCGCTATGCAATCGACTGCGGGCCCAACCCGGAAGGCAATCTCGAAGCATCATGGTTCAATGATCCCGACGGGCTGAAACGGGCGATCGAATTCGAAGCCGAGGAATTCGGCGAGCACATGGATTTCATCCCGCGCGAACGCCTGCGTGACGAGTATGTCGCCTCCGACATGTATTTCGACGGGGCCATGCACCACGGTTGTTTCTGGTTCCATCCACTGAACTATTGCCTGGGTATTGCCCGGAAGGCAGAAGGCGTGGGCGTCAGAATCTATGAGGATTCCGTGGCTCTTTCGCTTGTTTCGGAGGACGGTTCCGGCACGGTCACGACCGACAGAGGCATGGTCGAGGCCGACGAGATTGTGGTGACTACCGGTGCCTACGATCAGACCCTCGTGCCCGAACTGGGCGGTGCTTTCCAACCGGTCGCGACCTACATCATCGTAACCGAACCGGTTGATGAAGCGCTGATCTCCTCGACGATCAAGTGTCATCAGGCGGTCGCCGATGACCGGTTCAGCCTCGATTATTACCGCCGCCTGGAAGACAACCGGATCCTGTGGGGCGGCCGGGGATCAACCCGTACGACCGAACCCTACAATCTGCGTGCCCTGATGCAGGGCGATATGTTGAAGGTCTACCCAGAGCTTGCCGAAGTCGGCGTTGACATGGCCTGGGGCGGACTGATGAGTTACGCCGTGCATCACATGATCCAGACCGGCCGGTTGCGTCAGGGGCTCTGGTACGCCCAGGGCTTCGGCGGACAGGGTATGGCGCAAACAACGGTTGCCGGTGAGGCTCTGGCAGGAGCAATCGCCGGAGGTGACGACACGATCGATCTTTTTGCGCCGTTCGGGCTGCCATGGGCCGGCGGGCCGATCGGCAAGGCCTATGGCGAGATCTTCCGAGTGTTCGTGCGGACCAGGGACAGGATTGCCACGGCACGTGACCGGCGTATCGCAAAGGCCCGGCCATGAGCTACGACGACAGTTATTACGCCAGGACCCGGACGGAAGCGGATGTTCGCCCGCCCCTGGTCGGCGAACTTGAAACCGAAGTCTGCGTCGTCGGTGGCGGACTTGCCGGACTCAACACTGCACTGGGGCTGGCCGAGAAAGGCATCAAGACCGTTTTGATCGAAGCCGCACGGGTTGGATTTGGCGCGTCGGGCCGGAATGGCGGCTTTGTCGGCTGCGGCTATTCCCAGGACATGGGCGTCCTGGAACAGCGCCTGGGCCTCGATCATGCCCGCGGACTGCACGATCTGACACGTGATGCTCTTGCCACGATCCGCAGCCGGATCGAGCGCCACGCAATCGATTGCGGGCCGAATGTATCGGGCACCCTGGTGGCTTCATGGACGGACAACCCCGACGGTCTCAGGCGCCATGCAGAAGATGCCCATGAGAAGTATGGCGTCACACTCGATTTTGTCGCGCGCGAACGTCTTGTCGAAGACTATGCGTCGTCACCACGGTATTTCGACGGGCTCTACAAGGCTGAATCCTTCCAGTTTCACCCGCTGAATTACTGTCTGGGTATCGCGCGGGCCGCAGAAGCGGCGGGGCTGAAGATTTTTGAACATACACCGCTGGTTTCACTGGAGATCGAGCAGGCCGAGAAACAGATCGAGACGCCACGCGGGCTGATCCGCGCGCGCCATATTGTTCTGGCCTGCGGCGGTTATGGGCCGGGGGTCTTGCCCGAAGTCTCCAGCGCTGTTCTGCCGGTCGCGACCTATGTCATGGCGACCGCGCCGATGAACGACAATGTGCTGGGGACCGCAATCCGCAAGCCCATTTGCATCGCCGATACGCGTGGCGCAGGGGACTATTATCGCGCCTTGCCTGATGGCCGTGTGATCTGGGGCGGTCGCATGACGGTGCGCAACAGCAAACCTCCGCGTCTGGCCCACGACATGCTGGGCGATCTTCTCAAGGTTTATCCGCAACTGGAGGGGCACGCCGCGGTTGAGACCTCCTGGATGGGAACCATGAGTTACGCACGCCATCGTATGCCGCAAATCGGCCGGTTACGCGAAGGCGTTTGGTACGCACAGGCGTTCGGCGGCAGCGGTATGGGCACAACCACGGTCGCGGGTGATCTGCTCGCAACGGCCATTGCCGATGGCGACGACCGTTATCGTCTGTTTGAGCCGTTTGGACTGACCTGGGCGGGTGGCCCCTTCGGTCGTCTTGCGGCACAGGCGATCTATTGGAGCTATCAGGCGCAGGATTGGGCAACGGCGCGGCGCGACTTCAACAAACGGCGCATCTCAACAACCCTCGAACAGGGCTCGTAACAGACGGTCGCAATCATCGTAGGAATCGAGGTCGGGGCGCTGTCGAGGGCCGGCGATGTTCAGGGTGTCGATGGCGTTGTCATCGAGCCATGCCCGTACATCAGTGATCGCTTCTGCATCATCTGGATGGACGACCAGACAGGGTTCGCCGCGCGAAATGGTGAGGCGTTCGGTCGCGGCCGTGCCGCCCGAAAGCGGGCGTTGGGCGACAATCAGGGTTGCGTCGCTGTCGCGGACATTCCAAGTCGTGCGCTGGATATAGCGGGCCTGCGGGGTCTCTGTCAGCGGGTAGTGGGAACCAAGCGGTCCGTCTTCGGCACGGCGCCCCTTGGGGCACCAGCCGCTGGCTTCGAACCCCAGTTCGAGCGCGACATCAAGCGCGGCGCGATCAGCGCCGGTCTGGCCGCCCGAAACAATGCGAAGGGGTCTGGAAACTTTGTGGGTTTCCGTCGATCAGGTCAGGAACGCCCCCATCAGGGCGAGCAGGATCACCAGGAAAATCGATGAAATCAGTGTCAGGCGCATCACGCCCTTGTAGGTGGCCAGATGGGCCTCGTCAGCACGTTCCCAGTCGGAAATGATCTCGGACATTTGTCCACGCTCCCTTGGTCGATCAGGTCTTGGCGCAGTTTATAGGCGACATTCGGCATCGCTGTGAAGTACCTGCGGGTGGAAAATCCGGTCCGGGAGAACGGCCTGGCAAGTAACCGTGCGGTCACCGGGATGCTGCGGCGTCGGTGTTTTTAATCATAGCCGGGTCGTTGCATCTCCCTGTTGGGAACGAATGGTTGATGCTAAATGTCCTTCCCATGAACAGTTTTTCTCCAAGCTTCCGGGACGGGTGGCTGCTTGGCCACTTGCGCACCCTGATCATCCTGGTCTTCCTAGCGACGGCTGGATCCGGCGCGATGGCCCAGGGATCCACCAGCGATGCGGCAGGTCTGCCTGATGCGCAACAACTCGACGACCTGATTTCGACCCTTGAGAGTGATGAAGAGCGCAAGGCGTTCGTCGACAACCTCCAGGCTCTGGCAGATGCGCAGCGTCAGGTCGAGGAGGCGAGTCCTGATCAGGACAATGCTGTCGTTGGCGGTATTGCTGCCGCAATCGACAAGCTCGACCAGCGCCTGCGCCTCCTGCTTGATGACCTTGATGACGGCAGCGCCATGGCGGCATGGATTGCGCAACAGGCACAAGGGGACTTGCGCGGTCTCTGGCTGCAAGTCGCCTGGCAAGTTCCTCTGACGATCGGACTGGGCGTTGTGGGCTGGCTGCTGGTTGGCATGATGATGCGGGGTCACATGCGCCGTTTGGAGCAGCGCGAGGTCGTCGGCTGGCTCGAGCGACCGCTGATTGCTCTGGGGCGTCTGAGCCTGCGTATCATCCCGATCGGTATCTTCGTGATCGTGGCTTATGTCGTGATGCTGCTGGTCGCGCACAACGATCTCTCGCGCACGATCTGTGTTGTCGCTGTGAATGCCGTCGCGTTGACGAGGGTTGGCGTGGCGATCGTCCATTCGATCCTGGCGCCGTTGTCACCGCAATTGCGTGCGTTGCCGATCAGCGACCGAGAGGCAGCCTATCTGCTGATCTGGTCTCGCCGGTTCCTGGCGGTAGGCATCTATGGATTTTTCGCCACGGACCTTCTGGCTTCGCTGGGGCTACCCGAATCCAGTGTTGCCTTGCTGCTGCGCCTCGTTGGCCTTGCCATCCTGATCCTGGCTTTTACGGTGATCTTGCAAAGCCGCCAGGCGGTCGCCGACTGGATCAGATCGCATCCCGATGGCGGCGGCGGTCGCAGGCTGCGGCAACGCCTGGCTGATATCTGGCATGTCCTGGCAATACTCGCCGCTGTGGCGCTCTATATCGCCTGGGCACTTGATGCTTCCAAAGGCTTTGTCTTCCTGCTGCGGGGCTTCGGTTTCACCGCAATTGCCATCTTTGGTGCGTTGTTGGCGACGACGCTTGTTCGTCGTGGTCTCGACCGCATGTTCCGGATTGGCGATGAATTCAGTGCGCGGTTCCCGGGACTCGAGAAACGCAGCAACCGTTATGCCTGGTTGTTCGGTTGGTTGCTCAATACCGCGATTTGGCTGACCGCTCTAGTGGTGGTTTGCGAAAGCTGGGGCATTTCGGCGTTAGAAGTGGCGGCCTCGCCTGATGGATCGGCTGTAATCAGCAGTATGTCAGCGGTGTTGGCTGTTCTGGTGATCGCCATCGTTGCCTGGGAATTGGGCGATGGCGCGATCTCCAACTACTTGAGCCGACGCGGAGAAGAGACTCTTAATCCCCGGCTGGAAACTCTGCTGCCGTTGTTGCGCAATGTCCTGCTTGTGGTGATTGCGACCATCGCTGCAATTACCACACTGGCTGAGTTGGGCCTTGATATCGGCCCACTGCTTGCCGGTGCCGGTGTTATCGGTCTTGCGATCGGTTTCGGCGCACAGGCTCTGGTCAAGGATGTCATCACCGGCGCCTTCATTCTGTTCGAGGACCAGTTCTCGATCGGTGACTGGATCGATGCCGGGGGCAAGATGGGCGGGGTCGAGAGCATTTCGATACGCACCGTCAAGCTGCGCGACATCGACGGCTACGTTCACACCATACCGTTTGGCGAGATCACTGCGTTGACCAACATGATGCGCGACTACGGTTTTGCGGTGATCGACATCGGGGTTGCCTATCAGGAGAACACCGATCGTGTGCTCGAGGTGATTCGTCAGGTTGATGAAGACGCGCGCAAGGACGGGGACCTTGCCGAACGTCTCGCCGGCGATCTCGAAGTCATGGGTGTGAATGCCGTGGGCGATTCCTCGGTCACGCTACGCGTGCGCATCAGAACCCTGGCCGGCTATCAGTGGGGTGTCCGGCGCGACTACCTGCGCTTGATCAAGCTGCGCTTCGACGAGGTCGGCATCGAAATCCCGTTCCCGCACATGACTGTCTATTTCGGAGAAAAGCGTGGTGGCACGACACCACCCGCGATTGTGCGGCTGGACGCCAACGATCCGGAACCGGGGTTGTTGAAAGCCGCAGGCCAGGAGAATGAGGAGGCAGAA
>JABIUG010000523.1 GCA_018700655.1 Rhodospirillaceae bacterium
CCGTTCTGATAGGCCCCGGCCTGCATGGTGAGCAGGTTGTGGTGGATGCGCAGGTGCGGCGGCTCGAAGGTCTGGCCGTTGAGTGTCGGCGTGTTGTAGCCGATCACCACCAGTTCGACATCCTGCAGGCCGAGCATGCGGAAGGCCTCGGGCCAGCGCCGATCGTTGCAAATCAGCATGCCGAGCTTGCCACCCATCGTCTCCCAAACGGGAAAGCCCAGATTGCCGACCTCGAAGTAACGCTTCTCGAGATGCTGGAACTCGCGTTCGGGATCGAACTCGGCATGACCGGGAAGGTGAATCTTGCGGTATTTCGCGACGATCTCACCTGCCTTGTCGACCAGAATGGCGGTGTTGAAACGATGCTCGCCATCGACTTCGGCATAACCCAGATGGAAACCGACCTGAAGCTCGCGTGCGGCATCAAACAGCGGCTGGGTCACGGCACTGGGCATGGTGAATTCGTAGAAGCTGTCGAGTTCGGCCTGGTCCTCGATGAACCAGCGCGGAAAGAAGGTCGTGAGCGCCAGTTCGGGGAACACGACAAGGTCGCAACTGCGGGCATGAGCCTGGCGCATCAGGTCGACCATGCGAGCGACGGTCGCTGCCTTGCTGTCGGCACGCATCACGGGGCCCATCTGCGCCCCGCCTACAGTGAGCACACGTTTCGTCATTTCAGGGCCTTTCAGTGTTTCGCGGCCTGGACCGCATTCAGCGCCACCGCGGTGGCAGCCTGGGTGGGATCAATCACGGGAATGCCGAGGCGTTGTTCGAGCAGACTGCGGTACTGCGCCATGCCGGCACAGCCCATCACGATGGCATCGGCGCCATGTTCGTTCTTGAGTTTGCCGCCGACCGCCGTCATGCGGTTAAGCACCTTGTCGCGCTGGGAAAGCTCGGTGACGCCCATGTCGATCGCCAGGTCACCGGCCAGCTTGTCCAGCAGGCCCAGCCCACCGAGTTGACGGCGATGGCGCGGCAGGGAACGCGAAAGGATCGAAATCACGCCGAACCGTTCGCCCATGGCAACTGCGGCGGCATAACCGCACTGGGCAATGCCATAGACCGGAACCCAGCTGGCCTCTTTGGCCGCATGCAGACCGGGATCGCTGAAACAGGCGATGATGAAAGCGTTCGTCCGGTTCTGCTCGCGCTCGACTGTCGCGACAATCGGGGCGACGACATCGGCAATATGCCGGTCGGTTTCGACCCCCGGCGGACCTTCCTTCAGCGTCATGCAGTCGATCACCGGGCCTTCTGCGAAACGCAGGCCATCGAGCGCCGCCGACATGCGATCGGTGACATCGGCGCTGCTGTTGGGATTGATCACCAGAATGCGGTCGGTCATGGCATCACACCGGTCTCACGAAACGGCCCTGGCCCGGCGAGGTCAGAACATCCTTGCCGTCAAAGGCCTTCTGCCCGCGCAACCAGACGCCGGTTACACGGCCGGAAAACTCCATGCCGTCATAAGGACTCCAGGGCGCAAGTTCACAGTGCAATGTGGCATCGTCATGGCGATAACGTTCTGGCGACACAATCGCCAGATCAGCATCGCCGCCGACCCTGATCGCGCCCTTTTGCGGCCACAGGCCGAAATGGCGTGCCGGGCCTTCGCACAGCATATCGGCCACCATGGCCGGGCCATGACCGCGCGCGGCAGCCGCCGTCACCATCGCCGGCAACAGGCACTCGACACCAGGCGCACCAGGTGCTGCCTTGAAGATGTCGTCATCGGGCTTGCGCTCCAGCGGCCAGGAGCAGTGATCGGACGAAACGAAGGAACCGTCACCGGCCTCCAGCCGTTCCCAGATCGCCTCACGCTGATCGGGCCGGATCGGCGGGTTAACCTTGCCGCGCGCGCCTTTCTCGATGACATCGGCCTCGTCGAACACGAGGTAATGAATGCAGGTCTCGCAGGTCGCTTCAAAACCCTGCTCGCGGTACTGGCGCGCCATATCGAAGCCGCGTGCCAGCGAGGAATGCACGATATGCGCACGCGCCCCGGTATGGGCGCCGATTTCCAGGATGACCGAATTGGCCAGCAGTTCGGCCAGGGGCGGCCGGCTGGCATGGTGAATATTGGCACCCATCTGCCGGGCCTCGCGGAACTGCGCAATCGCGTCGTCCACGATCTCCTGATCCTCGTTGTGCACGGCGACGGTCAGGCCGGTCTCGGCAATCGCGGAAAAGGCCCGCGTCATCTCGTGATGGGGAATCCTGGGGAAACGGTGGGGGTTGGCCTCATAGGTCGACATCTTGAACGCGCAGGCACCGCCATCGGCAAGCGCGGCGATCTCATCGACTTCGACCTTCTTCTTGACCGAGCCATATAGCGCCACGTCGATGTAGGCGACCTGGTTCGCGATCTCGACCTTTGCGTCGAGCAGATCGCGGCTCCAGACCGGGTCGGGTTCATCGAACGGCATGTCGACAATGGTCGTGACCCCGCCGGCAGCCGCGCTGCGCGTGAGATCCTCCAGCCCCTTGAAGCCCTTGATCGAGCCGGCATGGGTCTGGCCATCGACGACACCGGGATAGACATGGCTGCCGCTGGCGTCCTCGAATGCCGCGGAATCGGGAGCTTCTCCCTCGCCGATTGCCGCAATCTTGCCATCGCTGACGCCGATCCAGCCGTTCTCGGCGACGCCATCGGGCAGCACCAGGTCACCTTTGACCACCAAATCGAAACGCATGGTTATAATCCTCCGTAGCCGCCAGATTAGAGCAATGCGGGCCCGGGCGACATCAACTGTGTTGCTCACAGATGCGCGCGACATGGTAGGGCCGCGACGAAAAGCAGATGCAGTGGTCGGCAACATGGGGCTCAAGCGCCGCGACGATCTCCTTGCGGTCGGCGGTATCCCGGTTCAACCGCTCCATCGCGACTTCGACATCGGCGATTACGCGCTCGATGTCGATCGTCTTGAAGGTGCGGTCTTCATAGACGAAATCACCGTCAATCATGACATGGACGACCGACGCGCCGTCATCGGCGTAAACCAGTTGGTTGAATGGATCGTTGAGCGGGACATAGGCGAGATCATGCAGGTCGAGGAAGGCAAGGTCCGCCTTGTAGCCAGGCGCAATACGCCCGATCAGCCGCTCGAAGCCCATCGAACGCGCACCTCCAAGGGTCGCCATCTCCAGTGCCTCCGATGAAGACACCCAGCGGCGCAGATCATGGGTCAAGACGCGCGAGACATAAGCGGCAAGGCGGGTCGCCTCGAACATGTTCTGGTTGTCGGATGAATTGGAGCCATCCGAACCCAGCCCGACATTAACCCCGGCTTCACGCATCTCGCGCACGGCAGCCAGGCCCGAGCCCAGACGCATGTTGCTCGCGGGATTATGGGCCACCGAAGCACCGCGGTCGGCCATGCGGCGCATGTCATCGCCATCAAGCCAGACTCCGTGGCCAGAGGTGAAACGTTCGGTCAGCAGACCCAGATCGTCAAAATGGGCGGTCAGGGTTTTGCCGTAACGTTCCTGGCCGACCAGGGACTGCAGTTTGGATTCCGCCATATGGGTCTGAACCGGGCATTGGAACTCGTCGCTGAGTTCAGCGCAGGCGGTCAGGAATTCATCGGTACAATGCATCGGGATCGTCGGGGCGATGCCAAAGCGGAGTTTGTCGGTGTCGAACGGCCAGGTCGCCAGAACCTCGCGGCAGGCATCGATCGACGCCTGATAGGGATCAAGCCGCCAGGCATCGACCGTCTTGCGCAGATCATCAGGCAGGCTGTCAGCCAGACCGGGCACGATGTCGAAGAACGAAAGGTCCGCCATCATCGGGCTGATCAACGCACGCATCCCGATCGTGTCATAAGC
>JABIUG010000524.1 GCA_018700655.1 Rhodospirillaceae bacterium
AAGCCCTTCTGTCTCCAGGGCGCCGAAAGTTACCAGTGGCCCGGTCTCAAGTGTGAGCTGGATCCACACGGTGCGGTCGAGATGGTCAGCCAGGGCCAGCCGGTCGACCACCTTGGCAAAGGGAAATCCGCGGTTCTTGAGCCAGCGCACCAGGGTACTGTCAGCCGCGGCGATACCGTCGGCCACGGCGGCATCGCCCAGAGTGATGCCGCCATCGGCCAGCGTCGGGACCCGTGCGGAATCGTCGGGCAGGCCGCCCAGGAAGACAATGTCGAATTCCGCCAGTGTGTAACGCGGGCCCGGCGCAATCGAGATATCGACCTTGTAGGGCGGTGCATCACCTTCCAGCGATGAGCGGATATCAGGATCGTAATAGCCATTCGAGCGCATCACCGCACGAAAGCTGTCGACATCACTTTCGATCCGCCGCTGCAGCCCGTTGGCCGAATCCGGCGGCGTGTTCTCCAGCGTGATCAGCTGCGAACTGGCAAAGATCAGCGCTTTTACGCCATCGACATCCGGGACGTTGATCGCGACTTCATAAGTCGCGGGCTCTGCTGCCTTATCCGGAATGTCCTCAGCGGACGCGGCAGGAGTACCGACGACCAGAGACACAAGAACTCCGGCGGCCAAGCCCATCAATAACCTGCGAGAGTATAGGGAAATCCAGCACATGAAATGAAATAGCATCCTACGTGCAATCTAGCAGCCCTGTGGCTGCAATTCGCGCAGAAGGTCATAAGTTTGCACTTGGTTCATGATCGACGCGATGCAAAGAAAATCGAGCCTGTCTGTCGCCTGAGAGCTTCGCCTCGCGTGATCACGAGGACCGTTCGGTTGCCGGTGAACTGGCCGGAGTAGACAGCTTGAACGCCTGGTCGATCGCCCGTTGCACGACATGGCGTACATAATAAGACGCAAAGGCCTCATTGACCGGACCGGGCGGATCGTAGACGGGATTGGTTGCCTTGATCATGTCGAATGTAACCTGACCAGTGCTGCCATCAGCCGTCCGAACCCGCACCGTCGGGCACGATGAAGATCTGCCCGGGATAGATCAGGTCGGGATCGGAAATCTGGGCGCGGTTGGCTTCGAATATCTGGGTGTAGTGTACGCCTTCGCCCAGAAGGTTGCGGGCAATGACCCAGAGATTGTTGCCGGGCTGGATCACAACGACCGATTCAGAGGTCGACGGCACGGTGAAGGCGGCCTGCTGGAACGGCGTCTCGAGCCTTGCTTCAACTTCGCCCTCTCCGCCGATCTGGTCGACACGCAGATCGTACTGTCCTTCCTCAAGCGCTTGATCGAGTGTGAGCTGCCAGTTGCCATCAGCGTCCGCGACCGCCTGGCCGACCGCCTCGCCATCGACATAAGGCACCACAATGCTGCCGGGTTCGGCCTGGCCGGAGAGCGACACCGTGCCTTCCTCGCCATAGGAAAGGCTTTCCAGGGTCAAGTCACCACCCCCCGAAATACCGACGCCATCACCCGGCGCCTGCAGCACCTCGACTTCTCCCTCACCATCACGCGAAACGATGACCGCGAGCACCTCGCCGGAACCGGTTCCGGTGTTGTTACCCGCCTCCAGCGCCGTTTCGGCGGCCTCAAGCGTGGCATCGGTCGCGTCGTCAGCGCCCAGAGAAAGGCTGAGGCCGGAACTGGTCGATACCGTGCCCGATGCACTGTCCTGGCTGAAGCTCGAGGCTGCATCGTCGGAATCAGCCCCTGCGACCGCCGTCGCGCCGGGTTCTTCGATCGCAGGCACCGACATCACCACTACTTCGCTCGACTCTATGATGCTCCCATCACCGGCTTCGGCCGTCAGCCAGATCTCGTGATTGCCAGGAGACAGCGGCTCTTCGAGGACCACGACCCATTCGCCATTGGCATCGGCCACGGCCGATCCGATCACTCCATCCTTGGTCATCACCGTCACAGCAGCGCCTGCCGCGGCCTGCCCCGCCAACACGCCATCGCCGGTGGTTTCGACCCGGACGATATCGAAGCTGGGCAGCGGCACGAACTCTTCGGTCACCGCGTCATCGTCTGCATCGGTATCGTCGCCGCTTTGCACCGCATCGCCATCAGAGCCTTCCGATGCCGTGCTCGCGCTCGATGACGATGCGCTGCTCTCGTCTGTCGACGAGCCGGAACTGCTCGAACTCTCGCTCGACGTCCCGCTGCTGGCCTCGGTGCTATCTGACGACGTCTGGGCCGATGACGTCTGAGTCGTCGCCGCGCCTTCATCGTCGCCCTCCATCATGAAGACAACGATCGCGATCAGGATGGCGAAGACGGCAAGTGCCGCGATGACTTGTTTCACGTCTGGTATCCCGGAGCCGTTCTGGAAGGATTTCTAGAGCGTATCATGCTTGCACGGAACCACTTTGTGAACCCGGTCCACATCGCCGGTCCGGAGACATCCGGCCAACGATACAGTTGCGCGCACCTCACTGGGGTAGATCCACCGTCATTTCGACACCACCCAGACCGTGCACGCTGTCATGGCCGCGCAGAATTAAGGTTTTTGTTGCATCATCAATCACGACGCCGCTGAGGCTGCGGGTGAACGGTTGTTCGCCGACGTGGGGTTGGGCCAGGACACGCTCGCCCAGCAACCTGCCATCGGGTGCGAGCACATCCCAGCGATCGGCGTAGTGATCCCAGCGATCGGCGTAGTGATCCCAGCCTTCGTCGTCGTGCAACAAGGTCACGCGGAACACATAGACGCCGGGCGCGGTTTGCTCTACCTCGACGGCCACCACATCGGCCGTGCCCGCGTGGGCCGCCTGCCCCAGCATCAGCATGGCCGCAGCCAGCAACCCCAACCGGCCAGATCTCCAAGAGCCCATGACCAAACCAACCTCCATTTGTGTCTTCTGTGGTTCCAGCATGGGCCACGATCCCGAATTCAGGGCCGCTGCCCAGGCGCTCGGCGTCATTATAGCAAAAGCTGGCGCCCGGCTGGTCTATGGCGGCGGTCACGTTGGTTTGATGGGGGTTATCGCCGATGCCGTGCTGGCAGACGGCGGCCCGGTGACCGGCATCATCCCGGCCCACCTGCGCCGCGCCGAAGTCGAACATACCGGGGTCACCGACCTGCTTGAAGTCGACAGCATGTTCGAGCGCAAACGTCTGATGGTCGAGCGTTCCGACGCCTTCATCGCCCTGCCCGGCGGCCTTGGCACGATCGACGAGATCCTCGACGTCATCACCCTGGCCCAGCTCGGCCAGCATGAAAAACCGATGGTGATCATCGACCTCAAGGGCTACTGGCAGCCCTTCGTCGGCCTGCTCGATCATGTCATCGCAAACGGTTATGCGCGCCAAGAGGTGCGCACGCTTTATCAGGTCGTGCCTGATCTGGATGCTGCGGCCGAGGCGCTGGGGCTGGTTTGATGGTCGAGCCTCAGGCCCCGGCTCCCGATCCGCTCATGTTTGTATAGCCTCTGGCGCCGCCACTCGCCCTATCGAACAGATCAATCCATCCATCCCAAACCAGGCTTGAATGCCACCCCACGGGCGCTATGTTGCGGCGCAACACAAAAACACCAGAAGCTGGAGCGACACGATGGCCAAGATCACGGTGAAGAACCCGGTTGTTGAACTCGATGGCGACGAGATGACCCGGATCATCTGGGCGTTCATCAAGGAGCGCCTGATCCTTCCCTATCTCGACATCGATCTGAAATATTACGATCTCGGGATCGAGGCGCGTGATGCCACCGATGACCAGATCACCATCGATGCGGCCAACGCGATCAAGCTGCACGGCGTCGGCGTCAAATGCGCGACGATCACGCCCGATGAGGACCGCGTCGAGGAATTCGGCCTGAAGTCGATGTGGCGCTCGCCCAATGGCACCATCCGCAACATCCTGGGCGGCACCGTGTTCCGCCAGCCGATCATCT
>JABIUG010000525.1 GCA_018700655.1 Rhodospirillaceae bacterium
AGTAGGATGTCGAGACCGAGACCCTGATGCGATGGCCCGCAGGGAATGACCACGCCATGTCATTGAGCAACACCTCGACGTCGACCGGCTGATCAACCGGCATGTCGGTAATGTCTTCATGGTCGTCGCGATGGGTGAGATTATAAATCTGGTAGGTAACCCTCGCGGCAGTTTCATCGGGCGCGACATCAACCAGGCGAACGGCAATAAAGCCCTGAGGTTTGTCGATCGAGAGTTTCAGTTTGACAACCGGCTGGCCCATGAACTCGAACCGCTCGTCGAGCGGCTCTGTCTCGAAGACAAGAGAACGGCCGTCATCCTCACTCTGGTCGATCGCCAGGTCGGGGCTGGACCCGCCCAGGCCGTAAGGGCACCAATTGCCTGCCGCGACCCCAACCGACTGCCGTGGCTTGACGGTACGTGGCGCATTGCCATCCGACATCAGGGCCCAGGACCGCGAACCAACGTTGGGCGAGGGCCAGATCGCCTCGTCGACCCAACGTCCTTGCGTCATCTTGAGCATCGCGTCAGGCACGGTGGGTTCGCGCATCCAGACCCGGTACATCGGGTCATCCATGATCCCGTTGTCGACGCCTTTGAGCCAGTGGTCCCACCAACGCAGGCTCTCCTGTAGCCAGCCGATCGCCGGGCCGGGAATTCCGATATGCGGGTACTTGTGGCCCCAGGGGCCGACCAGTCCCTTGCGCGGGCCCTTCAGATGCTTGAGCAGACGCGGCACCGCGTTGGAATAACCGTCCTCCCAGCCGCCAACCGCGAAAACCGCGCAATCGATGTCGTCGTAATTCTCGCAGACCGAGCCGTGCCTCCAATAGTCATCGCGCCGCTGGTGCTGAAGCCAGATGGTCGAGGCAACAGGTTCCCAGCCTTCCATCCGTTCCATCCACTGCTTGCGCCAGCCATCACCCTGGATCTCGGGATCACCGGGGCGGGCCATGAACTGGAAGAAACCTCCGCCCCAGAACCAGTTGTCGAGCGGAATTGCGCCACCCATGAAATGCACGTCATCGGCATAACGGTCATCGGTCGAACAATGGGTGATGATCGCCTTGAGTGCCGGCGGTCGAAGCGCACCAACCTGCAGCCCGTTGAAACCGCCCCAGGAAATGCCGGTCATCCCGACGGTCCCCGAACACCAGCTCTGTTCTGCGAACCAGGCGATCGCGTCAAACCCGTCCTGCAGTTCCTGCCGGGTGTATTCGTCGGTGATCTGGCCTTCGGATTCGCCGGTGCCGCGAATATCGAGCCGGATGCATGCATAGCCATGGCCAGCCCACCAGCCGTGCATCGAATCGTCGCGCATGCGCGTGCCATCGCGCTTTCGGTAGGGAATGTATTCCAGGATCACCGGCACCGGATCATCTTCGGCGTCTTCGGGCATCCAGATCCGGGCCGACAGCCGCGTTCCATCAGGCATCGGAACCCAGAGATGTTCGATCTCGTGCACTTTGCGCGGGACGTCCGTCACGATTTTGAGTTCGTCTGCCATCGCCGCTTCGCCTTCCTTCGTTAAAGGTCATCCCGATAGCCCAGGGCAGGAGCCAACCCTCAGATTCTCCGGGCACCCTGCTCGGTGACGACCCAGTCCAGGCGCGCATCATGGTCGTCATGCGGCACGTGGTCGACCTCAAGCCCCGCAAAACAGACTCCAACCGCCATTGTATCGGGATTTCGTTTGCGCAGCGCGGCAAGCGTCCGATCATAGAACCCGCCACCATAGCCCAACCTGAAGCCGTCACTGTCGTACGCCATCATCGGCACCAGCAACAATTCCGGCTCAACCTTCGCGGCATCCAGCGGTGGTGTCGGAATACCCATGGCGCCTTCGACCATGGCGCATTCGGGCGTCCACTCGAGAAAGGTCAACGCTGTCGCCTTGGCCGTAACCAGCGGCATGCCCACAATGTGGCCCAGCAGATCGGCGACCTCGGCAAACGGCAGCACGTCGAACTCGTCCTTCACCGGCAGATAGGCCGAGATGACGGCATCGTCGGGGAATCCGATGGCGTTGAGAAAATGATCGCAGGCCAGTTCACCGGCCTGCGGCAGGGCGGCGTGAAGCGCCTTGCGTTTATTCAGGCATTCAGCGCGCAGCTCTGCCTTGTCGTTGTCGATCGTCATGGGAAGAGTTGTGGGGCGGCACCGCCATGGCCGTCAACCATTACGCATTCCACCGTGACCTGCTTTTGCAGGTGGGCGCCGTAATAACGAGGGCACACCCCCGCCAGGGACAGCTCCCGGGTAATATGCATTGGCCCCAGGGAATTAGTAGATCAACGCACCGGGCAGACGACCGCCCCGGAGACTTTCTATTACAGATTTCAGGAGAACGATATCGCTAGAGCAGATTGACAGCAGATTCGGGCCGGTCAGACGCAGGGGTAGTCAGGAGGCCTCAAGCCGTTCTGCCAGCTTGTCGAGCCGTTCCGCCAGGGCTTCGATCGACGACGCTCGCTTGCCGCTGCCGTTATCGGCCTTGGGTCCGCCGGCTTTCGGCGTTCCGCCTTCGCGCTGTTCCCAGAGCTCATCGGCCAGCAGCAGGCTCACCATCACCAGCAGCCGCTGATCACCGACATTGCCCAAAGCGCCGACCAGTTCCTGAACCTTGCTGTCGACATAGGAAGCAAGCCCGGCGATGCGTTCCTCTTCGCCATCGCCGCATGCCACCTGATAGCTGCGCCCGTGAATCTGGACATTGACCTGGGCCATCGCCTAACTCCCCAGCACGGATTTGAGTTCGCCAATCACACCGTCGAGTCGCCCGCTGACGTCGATCACGCGCCCTTCAAGGTCCTTGTGGTCCTTTTTGGCGCTGTCGAGTGCGGTGCTCAAACGGCGATTCTCGCCTTCCAGTTCCTGCAAAGCTTCTCCGTCCGTCCCATTGGACAAACGAGTCAGTGCCGCCTCCAGACGTGTGATCGCCTGGTCGAGCTTCGCGATGGCTTTATCCTCGGTGCTCATTGTCTGCCTTGGATCAATACCTTGCCGCCGGTTCCAAAGATAACGGCTTATCGACCTTGGATAAAGCGACTCTGGACAACTGTCGAATCGGAACGTTCTTGGGCCAACATGCCGGTTGACGCTCTGGGACGGCAAAGCCAAGGTGCGCCGGGATCGGATCAGGCCTTCTGGGGGCCTCCATTTGCCGGAGAAAACGGACGTGAACGACAGCGCGACGGGCCAGGTTTCGGAACGTGCGATGGCCAACGCCATTCGCACCCTTGCAATGGATGCCGTACAGGCAGCCAAAAGCGGACACCCCGGCATGCCCATGGGCATGGCCGATGTCGCTACGGTTCTGTTCACCCGATATCTGAAATACGACCCGGCAGATCCCGCCTGGCCGGACCGCGACCGCTTCGTTCTCTCGGCAGGTCACGGCTCCATGCTGATCTATGCCCTGCTCCATCTCACCGGCTATGCCGACATGACGATGGACGAGATCCGCAATTTCCGTCAGCTCGGCAGCAAAACCGCCGGTCATCCCGAATACGGCCATGCGGCAGGCATCGAGATGACCACCGGGCCATTGGGTCAGGGCGTCGCGACAGCCGTCGGCATGGCGCTGGCCGAACGCATACTCGCCGCCCGATTCGGTGACATCGTCGATCACGACACCTATGTCATCGCAGGTGACGGCTGCCTGATGGAAGGCGTCAGTCACGAAGCGGCCTCGCTCGCGGGTCATCTCAAGCTCAATCGCCTGATCGTGCTGTTTGACAACAATCAGATCTCGATCGACGGTCCGACCTCCCTTTCGGAGTCCGACGACACGCTGAAACGTTTCGATGCGTATGGTTGGGCGACCGAGCGGGTCGACGGCCACGATCACGACGCCGTTGGCGCCGCCATCGAGCGCGCCAAGACAAGCGACAAACCAAGCCTGATCGCCTGCCGCACCGTGATCGGTTACGGCGCACCGACCAAGGAAGGCACCTCGGCAACCCACGGCGCGCCCCTGGGCGACGAAGAAATCGCCGGGACCCGCGCCAAACTTGACTGGCCCTGGGAACCGTTTGTGATTCCCAACGATATTCTTTCGGCCTGGCGCGCTGCCGGTGGCCGGGGCGCCGCAACCCGCGCTTCCTGGGAGACCGCGCTGGCCGCACTTGACGCCGGCACCCGCGATGAGTTCACCCGCCGCATGGCAGGCGATGTCTCCGCATCGGCCCGCAAGGCGACCGCCGACCACATTGCCGCCCTGATCGCCGAACCCAAGACAGTCGCAACACGCAAGGCCAGCGAACTGGCCCTTGAGGCGCTCACTGCCACCCTGCCCGAGATGGTCGGCGGCTCGGCCGACCTCACCGGTTCCAACAACACACGCACCAAACCGATGAAAGACGTGGCTCCGGGTGACTATGACGGCTCCTACATCCGCTACGGAGTGCGCGAACACGGTATGGCCGCCGCCATGTCTGGCATGGCGCTCCACGGCGGCATCATTCCCTTCGGCGGCACCTTCCTGGTGTTCACCGATTACTGCCGCCCCTCGATTCGCCTGGCGGCACTCATGGGCCTGCGGGTTATCTATGTCATGACCCATGACTCGATCGGTCTGGGCGAAGATGGCCCGACCCACCAACCGGTCGAACATCTCGCCAGCCTGCGTGTCATTCCCAACCTCAACGTCTTCCGTCCCGCCGATGTCGTCGAAACGGCAGAGTGCTGGGAGCTCGCCCTAGATGCCCGCAGCACGCCTTCGGTCATCGCACTGACGCGCCAGAACCTGCCGCAGGTCCGCACGGAAGCGGTCGACGGCAACCTCTGCGCCAAGGGTGCTTATGTCCTGCGTGACGCCGACGGGGACCATCAAGCCACAATCCTCGCCAGCGGCTCGGAAATCGAAATCGCCCTGGCCGCGCGCGACACCCTGCAGGCCGATAGTGTCGGCACCCGGGTAGTCTCCGTGCCCAGTTGGGAACTTTTCGCCCAACAGGATGACGCCTACCGCGCTGAGGTCGTCGACACTTCCAAGGCCCTGGTTGCGGTCGAGGCTGCTTCGACATTTGGCTGGTCACAACTGGTCGGTGACAAGGGCGGCGTCGTCGGCATGACCGGCTTTGGCGCTTCGGCACCGATCAAGGCGCTTTATGAGAGCTTTGGCATCACACCCCAGGCGGTCGTCGCAGCAGTGCGCGAACGCCTCTAGATCCGCCAGGGCCAAGCCGACAAGACGACATCGCGTGATCTGGAATAGGATCGAGCCATCAGGTTGGAGACCGCCACAATAGTTGCCTCAGGATTTTGCTGCCCGCTCTCCTCGTCCTCGCCTCGGCCCGCGCGGTGCTGGCCGATACGCTGGAGCCATTAACGGTAGCAGTTGGCCTTTCGCTTCCGCCCTATGTCATCGCCGAGGAACGGCGAGGCATGGAATACGACATTGTCCGTGAAGCTCTCGAGGCGGCCAGTTTCAAGATGGTCCCGATTTTCATGGCCTTCGGCGCCGTGCCCGAGGCAATCGCCGCCGGAGAGGTGGAGGCGGCCATGACCTTTGGCGCCGATACCGAGTTCGACGTCGCGCTTTCGGCGGTCCACATCGTTTACCACAATCAGGCCATGACGCTGGCGAGCAGCGGCCTTGCGATCGACCGGATCGGCGACCTCGAGGGCAAATCGATCCTCGCCTTTCAGAACGCCACGCTTTACCTGCCGGCCCTTACCGCGATGCCGTCGCCGATAACCCGGACTATGCCGAAGTTGCCGAGCAATACCGCCAGAACCTCGCGCTCTTCACCGGCGAGGTTGAAGTCGCAGTTGCCGACATCAACATTTTCAACTGGTTCAGCCATGACAGCCGCGTCACATCTGCTTACGACGCCGATCACGCAATCTTCCCGCCGACGCCCTACCATGTCGCCTTCATCTCCGATGGCGCCCGCGATGCCTTCGATCAGGCGCTCGAAGCCATGAAGGCATCGGGTCGCTACGACGAGATCATCGCTGCCTATGGCGGTGTGCAATAGCGGGCCATCCCCAACGCAGTTTGACCCCCGTGCGCGCCGTCGTTAGGAAGGCCGCAATCATTCACCAGCCCGCTGCACCAAAGGCGCAGCCCGGAGGTTCAGCATGACCATTCGTGTCGGTATCAATGGATTCGGTCGTATTGGCCGCCTTGTGTTTCGCGCCGCCATGGAGGCTAAACGCAAGGATATTGAGTTTGTTGCGATCAACGATCTGGGATCGGCTGAGGCCAATGCCAGACTGTTGAAGTACGACTCGGTGCACGGTGCCTATCCCGGCAAGATCAGCTCGACCAAGAATACCATCCGGGTCGACGGCAAGAGCGTGCGCGTTCTGGCCGAGCGCAATCCGGCCGATCTGCCCTGGGGCGATCTCGGCGTCGATATCGTGTTCGAATGCACCGGCATCTTTGCTTCGAAGGAAAAGGCCTCGGCCCATCTCGCCGCCGGCGCAAAGAAGGTCCTGGTTTCGGCCCCGGCATCGGGTGCCGACATCACCGTGGTCTACGGCATCAACCACAACAAGATGCGCAAGAGCCACACGGTCATCTCCAACGCTTCGTGCACGACCAACTGCCTGGCTCCGGTTGCCGCGATCCTCGACGAAACCGTCGGCATCAAACACGGCTTCATGACGACCATCCACGCCTTCACCGGTGATCAGCGCACGGTCGACACCCTGCACGCCGATCCCCATCGCGCACGCGCCGCCTCGGTTTCGATGATCCCGACCTCGACCGGTGCCGCCAAGGCCGTCGGCCTGGTCCTGCCCCAGCTCGACGGCAAGCTTGATGGCACCTCGATCCGTGTGCCCACGCCCAATGTCAGCCTGATCGATTTCAAGATCGAGGCGAAGAAGGACACCACGCCCGAAGCGATCAACGCCGCCATGGTCAAGGCGTCCAAAGGCAAGCTCAAAGGTGTTCTGGCAATCAACGACGAGCCGCTGGTCTCGATCGACTTCAACCACAATCCCGCCAGCTCGACCTTCGATGTCGGGCAGACCAAGGTGATCGACAAACGTCTTGTCCGTGTCCTTGCCTGGTATGACAACGAGTGGGGTTTCTCGAACCGCATGAGCGACACCGCCGTCGCCCTCGGCAAGCTGCTCTAAGGCGGTATCCGTGAGCGCTTTCCGCACGCTGGATGATCTCGCGGTCGCCGGCAAGAAGGTCCTTGTTCGTCTCGACCTCAATGTTCCCATGAAGGACGGCAGGGTCACCGACAGCACGCGCATCGAACGTGCCATGCCGACCGTGTGCGAACTCACACAGGCCGGTGCGCGCGTCGTGATCCTGTGCCACTTCGGTCGACCGAAGGGTCAGATTGTCCCGGAATTGTCGCTCGCTCCTGTGGCAGAAGCGGCATCGGTCGCCCTTGGACAACCGGTTGCCTTTGCGACCGATTGCACAGGCCCGGCGTCACACACGGTCGTGGCGGCGATGGCAGATGGTGATGTCGCCATGCTCGAAAACCTGCGATTCGAGGCTGGCGAGGAAGGCAACGATGCCGGCTTTGCCGATGCACTGGCGGCACATGGCGACATCTTCGTGAACGAAGCCTTTTCTGCCGCGCACCGCGCCCACGCTTCGGTCGTCGGGCTGCCGGCACGTCTGCCGTCGGCTGCCGGGCGTCTGATGCAGCAGGAACTCGAAGCCCTCGGCAGCGCTCTTGGAAAACCAGCGCGCCCGCTTGCCGCGGTGGTCGGCGGCGCCAAGGTTTCGACCAAACTCGACCTGCTCGGCAACCTCGTGGCTAAGGTCGATCTGCTCGCGATCGGCGGCGGCATGGCCAACACCTTCCTTGCCGCACAGGGCATCGAGGTCGGGGCTTCGCTGTGCGAACACGAGATGACCGGTACCGCGCGCGAGATCATGGCAAAAGCAAACGAAGCGGGATGCACGATCGTACTCCCGACCGATGCGATCGTTGCGGAACGGTTCGAATCGGGGGCACCTGCCGATGTGGTCCCGGTCGATGCCGTACCCGCCGGAAGCATGATCCTCGATGTCGGCCCCGCCAGCGCGAACGATCTGGCAACCCGTCTGGCCGATTGCCGCACCCTGGTCTGGAACGGCCCGATGGGCGCGTTCGAGCTCGAAGGATTTGACGGCGGCACCAACACCGTGGCCCGGGCAGCTGCCGCACTGACGGCTGATGGCAAGCTGCTCTCGGTCGCCGGTGGCGGCGACACGGTTGCCGCGCTGGCTCATGCCGGAGCGCTCGAACGGTTTTCTTATGTCTCGACCGCCGGCGGCGCTTTTCTCGAGTGGCTCGAAGGCAAGGCCCTGCCCGGTGTCGCTGCCTTGGAATCAGCCGGCTGATCGTTTCCGGCTTTCGCTTACGACAACCTCTGCCGCACCCGATCCAGCACATTCTGTGGCGGGCTTGCCTTGGTCCAGTCCGCGCGATCGCCATGATGGATCGTCGCATCGATGCCAAGCTTGGAAATGACACCGTCTTTTTCCATCGGCTCGGCCCGATCGGCCTGCACGCCCGGCACCACGATCAGATCGCGTGCCGGGTCCATGCGATTTGCGACGGCATGTTCGACCGCAACCGGATCCCAGGGGTCGACATCGCCATCGACCACGGTGACCTGCTTGATCAGGTTGACCGCACCCCAGATCGCAAAGATCGCCTTGCGCGCAGCACCGGGCCGGGGCTGATCCAGACTGACCACCGCATGCAATCGCCCGGCACCACCTGCCGTCACGGCAACCTCGCGCAGAGATGAAACCGGGCCCCTCAGGCTGCGCGCCAGCCCGGCCGCAATCGCTTCAGCGCCCAGCAGAATGTGTTCAGCGCCATATCCCGGCAGGACACACTGGAAGATTGCATCGCTCCGCCGGGTCATGGATGAGAAGGTCACGACATAACCCGCGCCATAACGTTCATACATGCCGTGAAACTCGCTGACAGGCCCCTCCTCGACGGTCTCGTCGGGGTCGAGCACACCTTCCAGGACGATCTCGCAATGGGCCGGCACCGCCAGATCAACCCCATGACACCGCACGGTCTCGAGCGGCTCTCCCAACAGCGCGCCGGCGACCTCCATCTCGTCATCGCCGAGACCAAGGTAAAAACACGCCGCCAGCATCACGGCGGGATGATTGCCCAGCGTCACGGCAATCTCCAACCGCTCGCCACGTTCCTTTGCTGCCCGTGCCAGAACAGCCAGATGGTGGTTGGGAGCAATGCCGATAAAAGCACGGTTGCCGCCAAGCGGCTTCAGCCGTGCAATCGAAAGATTGCCCCGGCCCGTCGCAGTATCCCTGGCGACGATCGCTCCGGCTGAAATATACGGTCCGGTTTCATGCTCAAAAAAAGTCGGGATCGGAAGCAGTTTCAGATCAGGATTCTCGATCACCACTTCCTGACAGGGCGCCTGTTCAACCCGGAACGGAGCTAACGGATATCTCACCGCATCAATCAGCTTGCCCTGGAGGTCGTCCACTGACACGCCCAGTGCAGCCGCAGCTCTGGCACGAGTCGTCAGATGGTTTCCCGTCACCGGCTCTTCATGTCTGGCAACAGCCTCGAAGAGCAACGGCGATCCACCATCCTGTTCAATCAGATAGGCCGCAATCTCGTGAACCGGGTCTACCGATTCGCCGACGCGAACGAGGTCACCTTCGGCTTCACGATCGGCAATCCAGGCGCGCATGGATTGGCGGTGATGTTTGGTCAAGGAACCTCTCCTGCCGACACCAGGTCGTCGGCCATGATCCGAACGGTCAGATGATCGGCCAAGTTATGCAGCTCTCCACCCAGCGGCCGATCTGCTTCGACCGGCTTCACACACCCACGTACTTCGCTGAGCAACACACCAAGCTGCGGCGGCAAACGCTCTCGCCCGGTCACCGCCAGCGCCTGGGATGACGCTGTGGCCAGCACCGCAAGGCAGCGATCCAGCGCCACGCCCGCCCGGATCGCCTTGGGCCAGGCAAGAAATGCCGGGGCAGTGACGTCGTCCTGGCCGAACACGCTGGCGTCGGCTGCGGGAATGAAGGTTCGCGAAGCCGCATCCCTCGCCTCTTCCATGAACCCGACAATCGCCATAGGCAGGTAACCCACTGCTCCGTGGCCATCGGACCCTCCTGCCTGACGCCCGGTCAGCAGGAAATCTGGATAGCCAGAAGCGCGTCCGTTCAGAAGGCCCACGACCAGACGCAGACAGACAAGACACAGATCAGCCCAGGCGCCGGCCAGGCCATCGATCGCGGGCGCCGCGACCGCGTTGTGATAACCGCCCGTGCTGGCGCACCAGCCATGGGGATGGTCACCGTCCGCAGGCAGATAGACCGGATTGTGCGTCACCGCCGACAGGCTCTGCCCGGCAAGCTCTCGTGCATGGTTAAGCGCAGCATGGGCCTGACCCAGGACGTGCGGTGCAATGCGATAACCGACCGGGGCCTGGTGTGTTCGCGCCTCGACGCCATCGGTCATGCCATCGAGCAACCGGACGAGATTGTCGAACGCCGTGGTGTTGTAAGTGCCACCCAAAAGGGTGCCCAACACGGGTTCGTAATGTTCCGACGGCGCGTTGAAGGCGACGATCGCCAGCGCCATAACCTCCTCGGCCATGGCCAGACGCCGCTCGGCGACCAGCACCGCATCGGCAAGCACGGCCGCAGCAGCGGGCGATCCGTTGATCAGGGCGCCGCGTTCGCCGGCTTCGAGTTCGAGACGCTGTGTCAGTTCCGCGAAAAGCGAATAAAGCACCAGGATCTCGCCTGGTCCGCCCTGGCCCTGTTGGGCGACCCGCGGGACTGAACCGGAATTGAGCATCGCGACCAGTTCCTCGGCCAGGCGCGGCGTTGCCATGCCATGGCCCTCGAGCAGATTGGCAAAACGCGCCAGCACCATCGCGCGCGTGACCCGCACGGGATACGGTTCGCCGAACGGCACCGCCGCAGCGAGCGGTTTCAGCCGTGCCAGGCGATCACGGTCGGCCTGTGTCATCGCTTCGCCGATCATCTCGCCCTGGCCCTGATTGACGCCATAGACCGAAGCGTTGGGATCCTTGGTTACATATTCAATAAAGGACGCATGGGACGCGGCAATGCAATCCAGCGCCTTGCCGGAGAGCGCAACGTCCTCTCCACCCCATGCAACATCGCGCATCGCATCCAGCGACAGATCAAACCGTGTTTCCAGAACTCTTGTCATCGCCCACCCGTCATCGTGCGAAAACAACGCTACAGGAAGGCACGGGCTCAGGACATCACGTCGTAGGGATCCCAGGCGGGCTCGCCATCACGCATTACTGTTGTGATCACCTCGAGCAACTGGTCATGGGGTATGGCGGTCGTCCCGATTTCTGTCCGGAGTTTCGGGACGATCTCTTCGACGCCATCGAAACTCCAACGTCCCTCTCCGCCTTCGATTTCGTTCAGGGTCTCGGCAAGAGGATGGAAATCCACTCGCAGCGGTGGCTTGCGGCTCACCATCTGCACCCAGCTTTCATAACGAAACTCGAAATCGGCCCGCTCGCCGCTCAGCGTCAGGACCCGGTTGCACAGGGTCCGGTTGTGCACCGCCATGGGATGGATCACGACATCGCGGTGCTGGGTAACCCGGTGCGCCGCCTGTTCCGGCCAGTCCGCAGGGACGCGCACGACAGCAAGGTCGATATCTCCGATCTCCTCGATCATGGCGACACCCTCCTCAAGCGCGGCTTCGCTGATCTCCAGCAAGGCGTCTTCATCAGCCCACAAGTCCCGATAGTCTTCGGGCTCAAGGATGATGTTCTTCAACTCGTCCAGCAGTCGCGCATAGATCGCCCCGCAATAACCCGGGTAGTCGGCAAAGGCGTTTTCAGAGATCACCGACCCGACCCAGGGTGAGGTTGCGGGATCAGCCAGACGAGAGATCGTGAAGGCGATGCGCGCGGCGCGCCGGTCGCTGTAAAAACCGAAGTCACCAGCCTGTGCGGAATCGATCAGAAGTTTACGATTGGCCAGCGCAAACTCCGGCTCGATCATGCAGAACAGCCCGATCAAACCATCCTCGTCGAAATGATCGTTGGTGACGGTCGCGACATCACAGTGCCATTCCGGCATATCCAGATACTTGAACACCACAGCAACCGAGGTATCGGCCTTCAGCGGCCACGGCGTTCCGCTCTTGGGCCAATGCGATAAATTGATCACCGTGTTGTCGTTGCGTTGACCGTCGATCACGATGTTGGGGCCCTTGGCCGCATCGGCGTAGGGCATGAAACTGTGGCGGCATGGCAGCATGATGTCTTTCCCCGTTCAGGACACCAGTTTGACGCACATGAATAGAAAAGCGCAAGCTTTACAAAAAGACATTCCCGCCGTCCTCGTGTGCGACCTGGCAGAAGTCCGTCATGTCACTGTCATGGTGAAACGCATCGCAAAGCCGGTCCTTCTTGTCACCGAAACCGAGGCCTGCGCCAGGCTTGGGCCGGGCTTTCTGCTCGCCATGACCGGCGGGGATGGCCAGCGACCCGATCTTGTCCGCGCCCTGATCGACTGCGGCAGCGATGCTGGTTACGCCATGCTTGCGCTGCGCCTTGGCTGGCGCGAGATTCATGTTACCGGCGCACCCGAATCTGTGGTCCGCATTGGTGAAATGACCGAAGCTGCCGGTGGCCGATTCCACGCCATTCTTCCCGTGACATTCAATTTCGCGGAGTCCGGCCCTGTGGATCAACGGCTCGAAGACTGGTTGATCGGTGACGCATCCAATTGATCACGGCTCCCGATCAAGATAAGCAAACCGGAACATCAAGCATGCAAGACACGGGAAACCTCCGGCCATGAAGATCACCCGCCGCGTGAAGCAGATATTGTCCTGTTACGAGGGCGAGACGCCCGGGGTTAAAGCCAACCTTGCGCGCATACTCATGCATGGCCGACTGGGCGGCAGCGGCCACGTTGTTATTCTGCCGGTCGATCAGGGTTGGGAACACGGGCCGGCCAGGAGCTTCGCCAAGAACGCTCCGGCCTATGATCCCCATTACCACTTTCAGCTGGCGATCGATGCCGGCCTCAATGCCTATGCCGCACCTCTCGGGTTTCTCGAAGCCGGCGCCGATACCTTTGCCGGCGCCATGCCGTTGATTCTCAAGGCCAACAGCTCCAACAGCCTCGCGACCGAAAAAGACCAGGCGATCACGGCATCGGTTCAGGACGCCCTGCGTCTTGGCTGCTCGGCGATCGGATTTACGATCTATCCGGGCTCGGTGTACCAGTTCGAAATGGTCGAGGAAGTCCGCGAGATGTCGCTTGAGGCGAAATCCTGCGGTATCGCAACGGTCGTATGGTCCTATCCACGCGGCGGCAATATCTCCAAGCAGGGCGAGACAGCAGTCGACGTCACCGCCTATGCCGCCCACCTGGCCGCACAGATTGGCGCCAACATCATCAAGGTCAAGCCGCCCACGGACTTCATCGAGCAGGACGAGGCGCGCAAGGTCTACGAGAGCGAGGGCATCGATATCTCGACGCTCAAGGCGCGGATCGAACATGTCATGCAGTCGACTTTCAATGGCCGGCGGATCGTTGTGTTCTCGGGCGGTGCCGCCAAGGATCTCGACGGTGTCTTCTCCGAAATCCGCGAAATCGCAGCCGGTGGCGCATCGGGCTCGATCATCGGGCGCAACACCTTCCAGCGTCAGCCCGAAGACGCCCACGCCATGCTCGACCACATCATCAAGATCTACCAGGGCAAGGAATAACCCCTGCCCGCCGGTCATCAGGCGGCGGAAAACCGCCTCTACCTCGTTTCACCTCCGGCGTTCGAGCCCGACGTCTTTGTCGACTCCCTTGCCGCGGCACTCGACGCCGGCGAAGTCGCATGCTTCCTGTTGGCGCTGGAAACCGCCGACGAGGATGTTTGGCGATGCGCCTGTGAGCATCTCGTTCCGCTCGTCCAGTCCCGCGATGTCGCCTTCCTCTTGAACGAACGCTCCGGGCTGGTTTGCGAATGTGGCGCCGATGGCGTTCATGTCGAGCGCCCGGCCAAGGCCCTTCGCAAGAACCTGCCGACCGGTGCCATCCTTGGTGCGGGCTGTGTCCTGTCGCGCCACGATGCCATGCTGGCCGGAGAAGCAGGCGCCGATTATGTCGCCTTCGGGCCCTGGGATGACGCTGCCAGAGAGCAACTCGCATGGTGGCAGGCGGTGATGGAACTTCCCTGCGTTGCCCTGGGCGGTCTGACGCTTGACGATGTTGCTGCTGCCGCAGTTGGAGCCGATTTCATCGCCTTGCAGGAGGCAGTCTGGAACCATGCCGAAGGTCCGGCAGCAGCAATTCGCGCGGCAATCGCTGCCGTGGACAACCCAGCGCCCCACTGATAGCTTCCGCCGCCCAAACAACCCCGTATTTTCAGGTCAAAAGCATGAAGATCGACGGAAACGCGATCCGGCCGGGCATGGTGATCGAACACAAGGATCGCCTCCTGGTCGCGACCAAGATCCAGCACACGCAGCCCGGCAAGGGTGGCGCGTATCTGCAGGTCGAACTGAAGGACATTCGCGACGGCGCGAAACTCAACGAGCGATTCCGCTCGTCCGAGACCGTTGAACGCGTGCGCCTCTACGATAAGGAATACCAGTTCCTGTTCGCCGACGATCACAACTTCACATTCATGGACACCGAGACCTTCGAGCAGATCGCGATCAGCCGCGACATGATCGGTGACAAGGCTGCCTTCATGCAGGATGGCATGATGGTGACGGTCCAGTCCCATGAAGACGAGCCGCTCGGCGTTGCCCTGCCCGAAACGGTGATCCAGACGATCGAGGAAACCGAGGCGGTGGTGAAGGGGCAAACTGCGGCGTCTTCCTACAAGCCCGCCATTCTCGACAACGGTTTGCGCGTCATGGTTCCACCCCATATCGAGGCTGGCACGCGCATCGTCGTCAACACCGAGGACGCCACCTACCGCGAACGCGCGAAAGACTGATCAACCCGTGTCACGCCGTTCCCCCCTCGTCACCGTGATGTCCGCGGCCGCCGACAAGGCCGCCAAATCGCTTTTGCGCGACTTCAACGAAGTCGAGCACCTTCAGGTCTCCAAGAAGGGGACCAACGATTTTGTCACCGCCGCTGATCTCAGGGCCGAAAAGACCCTGATCGAAGAGCTGTCACATGCACGGCCGGGCTTTGGTTTCCTCTCCGAGGAATCCAAACCCATCCCCGCCAAGGACGGCCGATCGCGCTGGATTATCGATCCGCTCGACGGCACGCTCAACTTCATGCATTCGGTGCCGCAGGCGTGCATTTCGATCGCTGCCGAGCAGGATGGAGAGCTGGTCGCCGCGATCGTTTTCGATCCCCTGCGCGACGAACTGTTCTGGGCCGACAAGGGCGAAGGCGCTTACGTCAATCAGAAGCGCCTGCGTGCCAGCAAACGCGAACGCATTGCAGATTGCATGATTGCCCATGGCCGGGCTGCCGGCGAAAAACCCGAACATCAGGAGCGCTTCCTCCAGCAGATGGGCCATGTCATGCGTCACACGCGTGATCTCAGGCGCATGGGTTCGGCCGCGCTCGATCTGGCCTATGTCGCCGGTGGACGATTTGATGGTTTCTGGGAAGAAGGCCTGAAGCCCTGGGATATTGCCGCCGGCGTGCTTCTGGTCCAGGAAGCGGGCGGTTACGTTACGCAGACCAATGGCAGCCCTTTTGAACTTGAGAAAGGCTCGGTTCTGGCGGGCAACAGGCATATTCACGGACAGCTACACAAAGCTCTGGCAGGGCGTTAACACGGGTTGTTACCTGCCGCAGGCACATTGTTTGCAAGGTTGGGGTTGTCTATGGTGCGCAGAATCGTGCGGGGAAAGACATGACGCGTCACAACAACGCCGTGAACCACAACGAACCACGGGTCAGCCCGCTGGCCATGGTGGGTGTATGTCTGCTCGTCGCAGGCCTGATCCTGACGCCCCTCCAGGTGCATGCCCAGACCACGAGCCAAACGCTTCAGCCCTCGGTCGAGGTCAATCTCGACGTGCTTGATGCACTTGGCCCGCTACCGGCAACATCCGGGATCGACCTCTACGGCAGCACGCCGAGTGTAACCCAGCCCAACCTCTACGGCTCTTCGAGTCAAATTCCCGGCGCCGTTTCGGAAGACAGTGTCCTGCTTCTGCCCATTCCTAAGGGCGTGAACGCCGATACCGGCTCGGTCCTCCTGCTCGATGCACCCGCGACCACGGGCGACAGCGACTTCCAGATGCCCGAGCCCGAGGTTGCCGCCGCAACCCAGACAACCGCCGAGCCGGAGACAGACGTTTTCGATCCGGATGCCGCTCTCGATCCCGTCGCCATCGTCGTGCCCGAACCACAGCCTGAGCCTGAGGTCATGGCTGAGACTGAAGTCTCCATCGAGCCGGAAGTTATTGCCGTTCCGGAGCCCGAACCCGAACCTGAAGTCATCGTGACGACCACAGAGACAGAGGTCGCGGCGGCTTCTTTGGCGACCGACGACTCGAGCGACGATGCCTTCAACGAGATCGAGGAACTCCTCAGCGAGCCGGTCGACCCCGAAACGATTGATGTGCCCGAGCCGGCCATGACCATGGACGGCACCGACATCGCCGTGGTCAGCGCTGTCGACGCCGCAATGACCAGCGATGACATGCGGATTCTGTTCGATGGCGATAGTGATGAATTGAGCGATGCAGATCGCACCCTGCTTCTGGCTCTTGCCGGGCAGCTTGATGCCGAGCCCGACCAGCGGGTTCAGTTGCGCGCCTATGCTTCCAGCGAAGATGCCTCGCCCAGCGATGCCAGGCGCCTTGCGCTGTCACGCGCTCTGGCCGTTCGTGCCTTCCTGATCGAAAACGATCTCCGCTCGACCCGCATCGACGTCAGGGCGCTGGGCGACAAGGCCGAAGACGGCCCGCTCGATCGCATCGATATCGTACTGATCGAGCGCTAGGAGTTCGTCAGCCCACATGACACGCCCCCACCCCTACCTGATCCGCATGGCGCTGTTTCTTGTCGCGGTCGGCGCGGTGGCCGTTGTTCTGCTCAGCACGCTGCTTGAGGCCTTTCGGGCCAATCCCGCACTCAATGGCCTAATCCTTGGCGTCCTGCTGCTTGGAATCCTCTATATCTTTCGTCAGGTTCAGCAACTCTACCGCGAAGTGACCTGGATCGAGAGTTATCGTGCCGCCCTGCCCGGCGCGCCTGTTCCACCGCCACCGCACCTGCTGGCACCCATGGCCACGATGCTGGGTGAACGCCAGTCGCAGGGGCATCTCAGCTTATCGACCGCGTCGACCCGCTCGATGCTCGACACCATCGGCTCACGCCTCGATGAAGCCCGCGACATTTCGCGCTATCTGATCGGCCTGCTCATCTTTTTGGGGCTGCTCGGCACCTTCTGGGGCCTGATCAAGACGATTGGCGCCGTGAACGGCACGCTCCAGGGCCTGGATGTCAGTGGCGGCCAGGATATTGCGACTCTGTTCGATACCCTGAAAGACGGGCTTGCCGCGCCGCTTTCAGGCATGGGCACGGCCTTCAGCTCGTCGCTCTTTGGCCTTTCGGGCTCGCTCGTCCTGGGTTTCCTCGATCTCCAGTCGGGCCAGGCGCAGAACCGTTTCTACAATGAGCTCGAAGAATGGTTGTCTTCCGTCACGCGCCTGCATTCGGGTTCCGGCCTGTCGCTCGAAGGCGAACAGTCGGTCCCGGCCTATGTCAGCGCCTTGCTTGAACAGACCGCCGACAGTCTCGATCGCCTGCAACGCACCCTCTCGCGCGGCGAGGATACCCGCCGCGGCGCCGATCAGCAGATGGCCGCGCTGACTGACCGGCTCTCGACCCTGACTGACCAGATGCATGCCGAGCAACAGCTCCTGATCAAACTGGTTGAAGGCCAATCGGACCTCAAACCCGTGATCGAGCGCCTTTCGGCCCTTCAGGGTGCCAGCAGCATGGATGAAGCCAGCCGCGCACATCTTCGCAATCTCGATGTCGTGATGACCCGGCTGCTCGAAGAGACCGTTGCCGGGCGCGGCCAGCTTGCCGATGAAATCCGCTCGGAGATCAAACTTCTGGCACGCACTATTGCCGCCACCCGTGGGGCGGGTTCAGGGAACTGATCGATGGCCATTCGCACCCGGCGTCAGGTCTCCGGTGCCGACACCTGGGCCGGCTTTGTCGATGCCCTTTCGACCCTTCTGGTCGTTCTCATCTTCGCACTGGTCGTTTTCATGCTCGCCCAGTTCTTTCAGGGCATCGCACTTTCGGGCCGTGACGAGGCGCTCGCACGCCTCGAAACACAGGTCGCCGAGCTCGCTGACATGCTCGCTCTGGAACGCGACAGCAATGCCAGCATGCGCCTGGAATTGACGCAGCTTTCGGCGGAGCTGCAACGCTCCACCGGCGCGCGCGACGATGCCGAACAGGCACTTGCCCTGCTTTCGGCCGAACGCGACGGCCTTCTTGCCCGCCTGACGGCAACCGAGAACTACGCCGCCGACACCGGGTCCGCTCTCGATGCCGCCCAGACACGCCTCGACCTGCTGCAGGCCGACCTCGACCGTGCCCTGGAAGATGTCACCGTCACCAAGGATACGCTTTCGCTAAAGCTGGCCGAAATCGCCAGCCTGCAGCGCGACATCGATGCCTTGGGCAACGTGCGTGACAATCTGGAAACCGAGATCGCGCGCATGGTGTTGATTCTCGAGCGGGCCCGCGCCCTGCAGGAATCCCTGGAGCTCGATCTCGAAACCTCGCTCACGGCAGAGGCTGATCTGGAAGAGTCACTTTCGGCCGGCCAGGAAGAGCTCGAGGCCGACCGTGCCAGGATAGAGGTCCTGCTTGCCGATCTGGGTGCCGAACGCGACCGCAGCATGGAACTGGTCGAGGAACTCTCGAGCGAAAACGAACGCACCCTGCTGGCACAGCGCGAGATCGAGGAACGTGACATCCGCCTCACCGAACTGGCGGAACTCGTGACCATGACGCAAGAGGAACGCGAGGCGGCCGAAGCGATTTCAGACCGGCGGCTGAACCAGATTGCCGTACTCAGCCAGCAACTCAGCGCATTACGCGACCAGATCGCAGCTCTGAACGAGGTACTCGATGCCTCCGAAGCGCAGGCCGAAGCCGACCAGGTCCAGATCGCCGATCTTGGATCACGGCTCAACGCCGCACTCGCCGCCAAAGTCCAGGAGCTTTCGCGCTACCGCAGCGAGTTCTTCGAGAAGCTGGTCGAGGTACTGGGCGAACGCAGCGACATCAAGGTCGTGGGCGACCGATTCGTCCTGCAATCCGAGCTGCTGTTCGAAAGTGGCAGCGCCGAAATATCCGATGAAGGCAAGACTGAACTGGTCAAGATCGCCGACCTCATCGTGGAACTGACACAGGAGATTCCCGCAGAGGTCAACTGGATCCTTCGGGTCGACGGCCACACCGACGCCGTTCCGATCTCGACTTTCCAGTTTCCGAGCAACTGGGAGCTTTCGACAGCGCGGGCGACTGCCGTCGTGCGTTACCTGATCGCCGGAGGTGTACCTGAAAACAGGTTGGCCGCAGCAGGCTTTGGCGAGCACCAGCCGCTCGACACGTCTGACGATGAAGGCGCCCTGCGGCGCAACCGCCGGATCGAGTTCAAGCTGACCGAGCAATAGGAGCGCGCCGCGCCATGACGGACCTTTCCTTCCGCACCGCCACAGCCAACGACGCAGCCACGATTCGCGATTTCGTCGCAGGCCTGGAAGAAGCCGTCGGCGTACGCGAAGTATTTCCTGTATCGCTTGATATCATTCGAAACGACATGGCGGCGGACGAGCCGGATTTTCGCTGCGAATTGCTGGAACGAGATGGAACACCGATCGCCCTCGTGACCTGGTATCCGATCTATTCAACCTGGCTGTGGCGTCGCGGCATCTATGCACTGGATGTCTTCGTCGCCGAACACGAACGCGGAAACGGCCATGCACGGCGTCTGCTCACGCACCTGGCAGCGCTTGCCAGGAAGCGTGGCGGTGCCTTTCTCAAGCTCGATGTCGACGATAACAACGACCATGCCGCAGCCGCCTACATCAAGCTTGGTTTCAAGGGCTCTAACGGAGGCCCTTACCTGCTGATCGGCGACGCCTTCGAAGCACTTGCCGACCAGGTCTGAAGCCTAGAGCAGATCCCGTTGCGTCTGCATCGCTTGCGATCCGATCTAGGCGCGCGCCGTCACGATCCACATTGCGGCCTTAAGAGCGACACCTTTGCCGTCATGGCGCGGCGCAATCGCTTCGCGGACTTCGTTCTCGACGGCTTTCTTGGTCGCGTCGTCCGCATCTGCAATCAGCCTTGAGGCAGGGCCGAAATAGGTCAGGAAATTCGTGACCTCATCCAGCGTCCCCGGATTGCTCATGAACGGTTCATGGCTATCGATGGCAATGTCTTGAAAACCCGCTTCGCCCAGGATGCCACGGACCCGATCGGGGTCAGAAAAGGCGAAGGGCCCCGGCGCAAGCGGATCCATCGGCTCAGGCGCGGGAACATGGCGCAGGGCGACATCGCGTGGCAGCAGCACCCATTCGTTCTTGTCGAGCGGCTGCCAACAGATGAAACCCAGTCTCCCGTCATCCTTCAGACCTTTCCGGATGTTGGCAAAAGCCTCGACACGGTTGGTGAAAAACATCACGCCATAACGCGAAAACACCAGATCGGCGGCACCTGCCTCGAAGCGATAGTTTGACGCATCTGCATTGATGAAGGCTGTGTGAGCCAAGCCAAGCGCAGCGGCGCGTTCTCCGGCACGGCGCAGCATCGGTATCGAGATATCCACGCCCAGAAGACGGCCCATGGGACCAACCCGCTGCGCCAGTTCCAGCGAGGTCGCACCGCAACCACAGCCGATGTCGATCACGGTTTCGCCCGGGCGGACCCCGACCTTATCCATCACCACTAGACCGGCAGGTTCCAGCACGGGATCAAGTTTTTCCTGGGCATCGACCCATTTGTCACCGGTGTCGCCGTTCCAGTATTCGATCTGGTCGCTGTTGGGGCCGTCGGCCTTGAGGTCGCTCATGTCATCATCCGTGTTGTGTTCGCCCATGTCTTATCACGTCGCAAACCGCCGCTGCAGTTCGTTCACGCGGGGTTGTCTGGTTCATGCATCAATCACATAGACCGGACTGCTCCAGGCCTGATGGCCGTCCTCAGTTGTCACGCAGACCCATAGCGGGTTGTCGCGTGTTTCGTCGAGCGACACAGCACACTCGGTCTGGAATGAAAGATGTGGATTGGTCTCGGGCAAGCGCAGAATACGCAACTGGCGTTTGAGCCCACCCATATCGAATATCTGTTCGTCATAACCCACACCCGCCAGCGCAAGATCGAGCTTGCCGTTGCCGGTTTCAATTTTCAGACGCGCATCCGGACCTTCATCAACCAACAGGTCAAAGCCCATCATGTTCCCGGCCGTGCGTGCTTCAAATGCCACGGTGTGATCATCGACTGCTTCGCAGGGGAGTTCGGAATTCCAGGCCGAGATCGGTGCAAAGGCCAGAATGGAGGCGCCGTTCAACCTCGCTTCACCTTTCCAGCGGGCGCGCGAGCCCTTGCCCCGCCTTTCGGCGCCACTCATCAGCACCCGTATCCGATTGCCGACCTCCTCGGCGCCATAGGGCCGCAGGGTCGCGACAACCGCGCTGCCATTGCGTATCTCGATCTTCTCGATCGGCGATGACGCCTCGACCGAAACTGAAAGTGTGGCCGCGGAGGAATCACAAGACACGATATCGCCCATCTCGGCCTCGACGACCTCGCTCTTCACAGCTTCATCGTAAACCGCGGGATCTCGTGACCAGCGCGACATCTTACCCTCACTCCTGACCGCGACATCGAGCTGGAGACGGTTGCCCGTGGTTGCGAAATGCCGGCGCTTGCGCAGGCAGTCAAAGATCGCGTCACGCGTCAGTTCCCCGGCAAGCAGGCAGGTCAGGCCGCCATAGGCTGCAAATTCGGACCCGCCGGGATGGCTGGCACCGGGTCTGCCCTTGTGGCCGTCGCTGTTGGCCACGACACCGACGCGGAAACCCAGACCGAAGGCATCGTCCATGAGCCACTCGAAACTACCCCAGGCGGAATGGATCTCCATCGCGGTTTCCAGGCGCCCGTCATGGCCTCGCGTGAGATCGGCCCAGCGCCCGCCGATATGGGCAAAGACGACGGCATCCTCGTCCTTTAGTGCCTCGAACAAGGCCGGGGCATCGTTGGCATCGGTATCAATGTCGGAACGGTCCGGCAGCAGGGCATGGGAGGAACGGTGAATCTGGCGACCCTCATGGCGGAAGTAGACATTCCGGTCACCGCCCAGATGCGTGTTCGCCGACCACTCGTAACCGGGATAGGTCACGAACCGTCCATCCTCGTTGCAGGCCGCAGTCAGGTCGTTGAGATGGGCCCAGAACGCCTTGTTGATCTGGAAATCATTGGCCTGGTGGCCACTGGCATCAAGAAATGCGATCTCGCGGGCAAACTCGAAATAGTGCCGGGCCGTGTTGATGCCGACGGACTCACCGCTCTGTCCGTGCAGATCCGCCCACCAGCCGGCCTGCTCACATGCACGCACAACCAGAGGCGTTGATAGGGCAAGAACCTCGCCTGGATCATCACGCACGGTGACGCGCAGGACACCTTCTTCAAGCACCCGCAGATCATCAAACACATAGGCCAGCATCCCGGCCTCGTAGGAAAACCGTTCCGGCAGGCCTTCCACGACAAGGCTCGCCTCAAGGACCAGATCGGCCCTGGCCAGATGGGTCGGGTTACCCCAGCGGTCCTCTGCTCTCACGCCAAGCCGGAAGGCCTCACCCGGTCGCCGCAGGCTGGGCAGCACTGCATGCCAGGCCGCGGGCTCGCCCGCAATGACCGGTACGACCGGGCTGTGCGCCACGGGGATATGGAGCGAGGTTGCAGCGACGTCGACCAGGGTCGTGAAACGAAAATCCTGTTCAGCACAGGATTGCACCTTCAGGCCCGGCGAGCCGCCGCTGGTATCGCCCAGAACGACGGTGATCGTGTCGCTCTCATCGAGATGTCCTACCGGCATGACAACCTGGAGCACCTGGTACCAGGGACGGGTGTGCCCGCTATCGTTGAAGCTGACGATCATCGGCAGATCGCGGCAGTTGCTCGCGCTGACATAATTGACCCCGCCAGGGTCATCAGTCTGGAGAAATCCCCAGTCGGCCGTGAACCGGAACACCAGCTTGAGCCCGCCACCACCATCCATGCCGAAGCGGCCACAGGTATAGGTCAGGGTAAAACACTGCAGGCTGCGCGCCTCGACCGGGACGTCTGGCGTAACCGAGACATGGCCATAGAGGACACGGTCCCCGGCAGGCTCTGCTGAGGCCCATACGTCGCCCCTGTGTTCGTCAGGTACCGGTTCGTCCATGGCGTTGGCTCTTTTCCTTGTGTTCCCGGAAGTCTCACGGCCATGCCCCCAACAGTCCAGAGCATTGCAGAAATTCGGCCCTCTTGGTTTCTGGTCTCGTCACCGACTCGACCAACGTCCACCCACAAGGCAAGCTCTCCCCACCTCTCCTTCAGGAACAGACCATCATGCGTATCTTCGTCGCCGGGCTCGGGACCGAAACCAACACCTTCGCGCCGTTTCCGACCGCCGAGCGCGGTTTTCACGAAACCGAGTACTTTGCTGCCGGCACCCACCCCGATACGCCGACCTTTGCCGGTGCGCCCCTGATCGCAGCCCGCCGGTTGGCCGCAGCGGGCAATCATGAAGTGGTTGAGGGCCTGTGCACCTTCGCCGAGCCTTCCGGCATCACGACGCGTCAGGCCTATGAGAGCCTGCGTGATGAAATCCTCGATCAGTTGCGCGCCGCCATGCCGGTCGATGTCGTCGCATTTTCCATGCATGGCGCGATGGTGGCCGACGGTTATGATGATTGTGAAGGCGACCTGCTCGCGCGCGCCCGCGAGATCACCGGCCCCGGCGTTGCTCTGGGCGCGGAGCTCGATCTCCACTGTCACTTCACGACCACCATGATCGAGGCGGCCGACGCGCTCGTCGCCTACAAGGAATACCCCCATGTCGACATCATGGAGCGGGCAGAGGAATTGATGGACCTGCTCACCGCCACCGCCCGTGGTGACATTCGCCCGGTGATGACGCTCGCCGACACCGGCATCCTCGACATGATTCACACGACCAGGGAACCGGCCCGCGGCCTGGTCGACCGGCTCAGCGCCATGGAGGGCAAGGACGGTGTGTTGTCGGTCTCTCTGGGCCACGGTTTTCCCTGGGGCGACGTCGCCGATCTGGGGACCCGCGTCCTGGTTGTCACCGACGACCACCCGGAAAAAGGCAAGGAACTGGCACTTTCGATCGCAACCGAGGTCACCGCCCTGCGCGGCACCATGGATTCCGGCTCCCTGACCATCGATGAGGCTTATGACCGGGCCCTTGGCGCCGATGCCAGGCCCATCGTCATGGCCGACAAATCCGACAATGCCGGGGGTGGCGCACCTGGCGATTCCACATGGATGCTGCGCCGCGCCCTGGAACGGGAAATCACTTCCGTCGCGATCGGGCCTCTGTGGGATCCGATCGCGGTCGGCACCTGCCTGGACGCGGGATTGGGCGCGACACTCGACCTGCGCATCGGCGGCAAGATGTGCCCGCTGTCGGGCGAGCCGGTCGATATGCGGGTCACCGTCACCGGGATCTGCCATGACGCCCATCAGCCCTTCGGCCCGGCTCTTTCTCCGCTCGGCAACTGTGTCGCGGTCAGCGGCGCAGGCGTCGATATCGTGCTCAACACCTTGCGCACCCAGGCCTACGCGCCCGAACTGTTCCGCAATGTCGGGATCGAACCCACCGAACGGAAAATCGTCATCGTCAAATCAACCCAGCATTTCCATGCCGAATTTGCCCCTATCGCTGCCGATATCGTCCACGTCGGCGCGCCTGGTGTGGTTGCACCCGACTTCGAGAAACTCGAATTTCAGAAGATCATGCGACCGAAATGGCCGTTCGATGAGGGCGAACCGGAAATCAGATTGATCGTCGGCTGACCGCGCCCGATCCCTTCACGCTAAATCCGTTCACGCCCTACCCGTTCACGAGATTCCCTCAGGAAATCCAGCATGACCCACAGCTTTGCCGCCAATCCCCGCGCCATTCATGAGATCGAGCACAGCTGGATCCCCATGCCCGACGGCACAAGACTGGCGGCCAAGATCTGGATTCCGATCGATGCCGAAGAAGAGCCGGTTCCCGCGATCCTGGAATACCTGCCCTATCGCAAGCGTGACGGCACGCGCGGCCGCGACCGCACCAACCATCCCCCCGTCGCCAAATGCGGCTATGCCTGTGTCCGGGTCGACATTCGTGGCACCGGCGACAGCGAAGGCATCTACCGGGATGAATACACACCCCAGGAACAGGAAGACGGCTGCGCCATCATTGCCTGGCTTGCCGAACAGTCCTGGTGCACGGGCTCGGTTGGGATCATCGGGATCAGCTGGGGTGGCTTCAACGGCCTGCAGATCGCAGCACGCCGCCCACCGGCACTCAAGGCGATCGTCACGATCGGCTCGACCGACGACCGTTACGCCACTGATGTCCACTACTACGGCGGCTGCCTGATCAAGGACAACATCGACTGGGCCGCGGTGATGTTCGGCTACAACGCCCTGCCGCCCGACCCAGAACTGGTCGGCGAAAACTGGCGCGAGATGTGGAATGCGCGCCTGGAAGCCAACGTGCCCTGGACGCTGGAATGGCTGCGCCATCAGCGGCGCGACGATTACTGGCGTCAGGGCAGCGTGTGCGAAGACTTCTCCAAGATCACATGTGCCGTCTATGCCGTTTCGGGCTGGGGAGACAATTACAACGAAGCCGTGCCGCGCCTGCTTGCCGGGCTTGATGCTCCGGCAAAGGGCCTTTCCGGCCCCTGGTGCCACCAGTATCCCAACAAGGGTTATCCCGGCCCGGCCATCGGGTTTCTGCAGGAGACCGTGCGCTGGTGGGATCACTGGCTGAAGGGGATCGATACCGGAATCATGGAAGAACCGGCCTGGCGCGCATGGGTCCAGGACAGCGCGCCGCCCGTGACCGCCTATGACGAGCGTCCGGGCCACTGGGTCGGCGAAGAGAGCTGGCCCAGCGCCACGATCGACTGGCAACGCTGGAACATGAACCCGGGTCGGCTGGAACGCGATGCCGGTGCGGCCACGCCCCTCGTCTTGAAATCACTCCAGACCACCGGCCTCACCCAGGCACAACTTTGCCATCACGGCGAGCCCGGCTGTTTCTCGTCAGACCAGCGCGAGGACGATGCCGGCAGCCTCGTCTTTGTCTCCGAACCGCTTTCGCAGTCACTGGAAATCCTCGGCGCGCCGATCGTCGAACTCACCCTTTCGTCGGACAGACCCACGGCCTTTGTCGCCGTCCGCCTCAACGACGTCGCCGCGGACGGTGCCTCGACTCGTGTTCATCACGGCATCCTCAACCTGACCCGCCCGACGGATTGCTCAACGACCACACCGCTGATGCCGGGCGAGCCTCTCACGGTCCGCGTCGAGATCGACGACATCGGTCACGCCTTTGCCGCCGGACACCGCATCGCGGTCTCGGTTTCATCGACCTATTGGCCGCTGGTCTGGCCTTCGCCGGAACCTGTGACGCTCACGCTGGTCGCTGGTCAGTGCCATCTGGAACTCCCGGTTCGTCCGACTAATCCAACCGATGCCGCCCTACGACCCTTCCAGGAAGCGGTGAACGGCCCGGGAGAAGAGACCACCGCGATCAACGAGGCCGCCGTGACCCGCACCATCACGCGCAACATGCTCGATGGCACCGTTACCGAACACACCATCTTCGATGACGGCCTCACCTTTCATAACGAACTCGCGCTAACAGATGGCGCCCACGGGCAATCCTGGCACAGCGTGCGCGAAGGTGATCCGCTCTCGGCGGAATCCCGCACCGAACGGGTCGATCACTGGAAGAAGAACGGCCTCGAGATCGAACTTCACACCCGCCAGCACCTCACCGCCGATGGCACCGACTTTCATTTCACGGCCAAAATGGAAGCCTTCGAAAACGGCCAGAAGGTCTTTTCGCGCACATGGGAGGAAGCGATTCCCAGAGACGGAAACTGATAGCGCCGAGTTGCCTCAGTTGCCGCGCCGCGAAAGAACCTCATGCAGCTTGGTCGACGGTTCATCCGTCCCGTGGGCTTCGCGGAACGCATCGACACCGGCTTCGATCGCCTCGTCAACAAACGAGCTCTCCCAACGGCGCATCAGTGTCTTCTGCGCACGGATCGCGCGAGGCCCGGCCTTCAGGATCGCGGCAGTCCACACCATTACGGCATCGTCAAGCCTGGCTGATGACGTAACCTTCTCGACGAGGCCCGCCTGCAGGGCTTCGTCGGCGGTCAGGCTCTTGCCTGTGTAAAGGAACTCACAGGCACGCCCCCATCCCATCAGGCGCGGCAGCAGCGCGGCCTCGATCACCGAGGGGATACCGATCTGGACTTCCGGCATGGCAAAACTCGAACGTTCCGATGCAGCGCGCATGTCGCAGCTTGCGGCCAGTTCGAGCGCGCCACCCAGACAGGGTCCATCAATTTTGGCGATCACCGGAACCGGACAATCGCGCACTGCCTGACAGGCACCATGGAGCAGGCGGATAAATTCCTCGGCATTGTCCACGTTGAGGCCGTTCAACTCGGCAACATCGGCGCCGGCTGAAAATGCGCGCCCTGCACCCGACAGCACAACGCACCGTGCGTCTTCATCGGCGGCAAGTTCGACGAAGGTTGCCGTCAGGTCCTCGATCAGATTTCGCGACAGGGCATTCAGCTTCTCAGGGCGTTGCAGCACGACATGCGCGACACCTCCGCTATTTTCTCGTTTTACTTGCGGCTCCATGCCTTCCTCCCTGCTCCTGAATGCATAGAATGACCGGCGACAACACCAGACACCAGCGGAGAGAACATCATGGGACGGGTTGCATTGGTTACAGGCGCATCGCGCGGCCTTGGGCGCGGCGTCGCCAAAGCCCTGGCCGAAGCCGGATATACGGTTGCCGCCAACTACCACAGCAACGATGAGGCAGCGGCCTTACTGACGGCCGAAACCGGCGTCAGAACCTATAAATGGGATGTGGGCGACTATGAGGCCTCCAAGGCCGGCGTTGCTGAAGTCGTCGCCGAACTCGGGCCGGTCGAAGTGCTGGTCAACAATGCCGGGATTTCACCCGACAAGTTCTTCCACAAGATGAGCCCTGAACTCTGGAATCAGGTGATCGACACCAACCTCAACTCGTTCTTCAACGTCACCCATCAGGTGATCGGGCCTATGCGCAATGCCGGCTTCGGGCGCATCGTCAACATGGCCTCGCTCTCGGCCTTTGCTCCCAACTACGGCGAAACCTCCTATGGCGCGGCCAAGGGCGCGATGGTTTCGCTCACCAAGGCGCTCGCCAAGGAGAGCATTGCCAAGGGCATCACGGTCAATGCCGTGGCGCCGGGTTACTGCGACACCGATATGGTTCGTGTCGCGCCCCAGGACTGGCTCGACAACCTCGCCGCCAACGTCATTCCCGCCGGCCGTCTGGGCACGGTCGAGGAGGTCGCCCGTTGTGTGATGTTCCTTGTCGCTGAGGAATCCGGCTTCATCACCGGTGCGACCCTTGACGTCAACGGCGGCCAACTGATGCGCTGATCGCAGCGATGGAACCGCCGCGCCCGATCATGGTGCTGGGCGCGACCGGTGTCTTTGGCAGCCGCGTGTGCCGCCTCCTGCTGATGGGTGGCGCTGCGGTCGTGGCCGTCGCGCGCGATGCCGAACGGCTTGATGCGTTGGCCGGTGATCTGGCGCCGCTCGGAGCCATGCAAGCAGCTCCCGCGGCCTTGCCCGAAGCTCTGCCCGGTTTGCTCCTGGAACATCGCCCACGCGTCGTGATCGATACTGCGGGTCCTTTCCAGGAGAGCGATCACGGCCACGCCCGGCTTTGTCTCGAGCATGGCATCGCTTATCTCGATCTCTCCGATGGCCGCGCCCATGTTGCCTCGATCGGCGAGCTCGATGCCCTGGCGCGCAAGGCCGGCGTTCCCGTTCTCTCGGGCGTCAGCACCCTTTGTGCTCTTTCTTCAGCCGTGATTGCAGATTTCGGCAAAGCATTTACGAGTTTCGACGCCATCGAGATTGCCGTTGCACCGGGCAACGATGCCCCGCGCGGACCCGCTGTAACACGCGCCGTACTCACCTGGGTCGGACGCCCTGTTCCTGTCTGGGACCACGACCGCCAGATCAATCTTCCCGGTTGGAGCGGTTTGTGCCGGCGAACAATCGGTTCCCTGGGCAAACGATGGCTGGCGGTCTGTGACGTTCCTGATCACACGCTCCTCCCAGATCACACCGGGGCCCGGCATGTGCACGTTCGCGCAGGCATGGAGCTTGGTCTGATCCATCTCGGACTCTGGCTGCTCTCCTGGTTGGTCCGCTGGCGATTGATGACCAGCCTGCTGTCCCTGGCACCCATGCTGCAACACCTGGCGGTGGTCCTGCGCCCCTTCGGCAGCGACACCGGCGGCATGGTCGTCGAGCTCACCGGTGCCGGCCTTGATGGTCGCCCCCTTCGACGCCGCTGGACCCTGGAAGCGCGGCAGGGCGACGGGCCGATGACTCCTGCAGCTCCTGCCGCAGCGCTGGCGCTTGCCATGCTCAAGGGCGAGACACCACCAGCCGGAGCGAGACCGTGCCTCAACGAGATCGGCCTTGATGCCATCCTTGGGGTTCTGTCGCCCTTTGCCATCACGACCCACACCACCGAAGAACGCCCTTTCCCACTCTACCGCCACGCCATGGGTGCGGCTTTCGAGACCATGCCCGAACCGGTCCGGGCCATGCATGATCGCGTCACGTCCTATTCGGCATCGGGGCGCTCCAGCGTGGTAGTGGCAAAGAACCCCATTGCACGGTTGCTGTCGTTTCTCAGTGTCCTCCCGAAATCTGGCGAAAATGTCGCAACCACGGTGACCTTCACCCTCCAGGGCAGTCGCGAACGCTGGCACCGGCGCTTCGGAGATTTCGGCCGCAGTTCTGTTCTGGGCTGGCCTGCGGACGGCGATATATGGGAACGTTTAGGCCCCCTGTCCGGTCGCGCGCAACTGGTCGCCCGCGAAGACGGCCTCGACATGGTGATCACAGGCTTTCGTTTCCTCGGGCTGCCATTGCCGCGTTTCCTCTGGCTGAACGCCTGGGGCAGGGAACGGGTCGACGATGCCGGCCGCTTTGCCTTCGACGTCGGGATCGGCCTGCCGTTTGGCATCGGGCTTGTCACCTATCGTGGCTGGCTGTCGATCGACTGACCTTCACCACTGCTCTGCAACAAGCGGATCGGTCGCTTCAACCACCCAGCCCTCGCGTGCAACCAGCGCATCCAGGTTTGCCTGACGATCGTCGAGATCCGGGTGGTTCTGCATGAACGAGGGTAAATCATCAGAGCCAAGTGCAGCGGCGCGCAAGGTATCAAGCGCTTCGACGTAACCGCCGGCGTGTCCATAGTGCGTAACCAGTGTTTTCAGACCGTCGGCATCGGCTTCACTCTCGCGTTCCCTGCTGAATTGCAGAACCACCAGGCCGCCCCCGCCCGCGATAACGGATTCGACCGAACCCGACTCACCCGAAAGGACGAACATCCCAAGGGCCAGCATCGCGCCACTCCCCATGGAACGCATGACGTCCCGATTTTCGATATGGCCGACTTCGTGGCCCACGACCCATGCCAGAGCCTGTTCGCTGGGCAATGCTTCCAGCATTGCCCCGGGTCACGACCAGATAACCACCCGAGGTCGCGTAGGCATTGACGCCCCGTGCTCGAGCACAACGGCCTTGATCGTCATGTCATCGGGTAACCCGGCCGCATGGGAAAGGTCATCGACCAGTTCCTGCAGGCGCGCTGACCCTGAAACCTCGGCGCCGTGGATGACCGCCGCGAAGGGTCCTGCCATCGCACGTTCCCAGGAAAAGGGGATCAGCGGTGCAAGCAGGCCACCCAGAAGCATCAGCCCGCCGATGATCGCGATGCCCAGCGCGACCACGCTGGTGCCCAACATCACCAGATCGCGCAGCGGACGCCCACGTCCGCCGTTGATACCTTCCGGAATCTTCGGATTTCTGTAGGTCACTGACCCGGGTTCACGCCCCAGACCGCCGTGCCATAGGCCAGGACCTCAACCGATCCCGCACGCCTGTCGTCGAAGAAGACCCGTGACGTCTCCAGCTTCACATTCACGATATGGCTGGCGCCAAGTTCTCTAGCCTGCTGCTTCATGCGCAACACCGCTTCACGACGTGAACGTTCGACCAGGGATTCATAAGCATCGATCTGGCCGCCCACGAGACCGCGCAGATAGGCCAGGAACCGCTTGAAGTAGTCGATCGAAATCACGGCATTGCCGCTTACCAGTGACCCGCCTGCAGATGGGGGAGCATGACGCGTGGCAAAAACCAGGAGGCTGCGCAGTTCCTCTTCCCGACGCCGGATCGAGGCATAGTGCCTCTTCTCGTTGATCTGGCCGATAACGTAGCCAACGAGAAGCAGCAGCACGAAGAAGCCGAAGACGCCCAAGTCGGCAATCCACTCGAGCATGATCTAGGCCACGTCTTCAACGACCACGGCGGTACCATAGGCCATGAGTTCGGCCGACCCCTGAGAGATCGTGGAGGTCGAGAAGCGCACATTCAGAACTGCGTTGGCGCCGACGGCCTCGGCCTCCTTCACCATGCGCTGCACCGCAAGATCGCGCGACTCGGTCAGCAATTCGGTGTAGCCCACGAGCTCACCGCCAACGATGTTCTTCAGTCCGGCCATCAGATCGCGGCCGATATGTTTGGCGCGCACCGTGTTGCCGTTGACCAGCCCCAGATGGCTGACGACACGTTTGCCTGGAATGTCTTCGATGTTGCTCAGGATCATCGGCGGTTTCCTCGACCATTCGGTGGAACCGCAACTATACACCCTCGGTTGCGGTCGCCAATGCGACGGCAAGGACGCCCGCAGGCTTCAGGCAGGATCGGCAGATGCGGAATCGTCGGGAGCAGTTTCGGTCGGGCCGGTGTTGTCGGACATGCCGCCGTTCGATGCATCGAACTGCAGTTCTGCCAATCTGGCGTAGAGGCCACCAGCCGATACCAGGTCGTCATGGCGTCCCTGTTCGACAATCCGGCCCTGTTCGAACACCAGAATGCGGTCAGATTTCAGGATCGTCGCCAGACGATGGGCAATCACCAGCGTCGTGCGCCCTTCCATCAGACGTTCCAGCGCCCGTTGCACCATGTGTTCACTTTCGGCATCAAGCGCACTGGTCGCCTCATCAAGCAACAGGATCGGCGCGTCCTTGAGGATGGCGCGCGCAATCGCAACGCGCTGGCGTTGGCCGCCTGAAAGCCTGGCGCCGCGTTCACCGACAAAGGTCTCAAACCGTTCAGGCAGGCACTCGATGAATTCCGTGGCGAAGGCGGCATCCGCCGCAGCGCGAACCTCCCGGTCATTCGCACCCGGCCTGCCGTAGCGAATGTTGTCGGCAATCGAAGCACCAAAGATCACCGGCTCCTGGGGAACCAGCGCCATGCGCTCGCGCAACATGTCGAGCGAGGCATTCCGGACGTTGACCCCGTCGATCGCGATCGTGCCTTCTTCGGGGTCATGGAAGCGCAACAACAGACGGAACAGGGTGCTCTTGCCAGCACCCGAGGGGCCGACAAGCGCCACCGTCTCACCAGCGGCAACCTCGAACGAGACACCATCGATTGTCGCCTCGTCGGGTCTTGCCGGGTAATGGAAGATGACATCAGCGACCGATACCGTTCCAGGCGACGGCCTTGGCAGGCGTTCAGGCAGACGGGGGGAACGAATCTCGGGCTCACTTGCGAGCAGTTCGCTCAGCCTTTCAGCAGCACCGGCAGCGCGTTGCAGATCGCCATAGACTTCGCTGATGGCCCCGACCGATCCGGCGACCACAACGGCGTAAAACACGAAGGCCGCAAGGTCGCCGCCGCTGATGCGTCCCGAAAGCACATCGTGCCCGCCCATCCAGAGCACACCGCCGATGCCACCAAAGGCCAACAGGATGACCGATGCAGTCAGGAAGGCGCGTGCACGTATCCGCTCCACAGCGGTATCGAAGGCGTCTTCAACGGTTTCGGCGAATCGTTCACCTTCAAAGCCCTCGCGCACGAAGGCCTGAACCGTGGGGATGGCATTCAATGTCTCATCGACTCGGTGGCCGACATCGGCAATACGGTCTTGCGACAGGCGCGAGAGTTTGCGCACCTTGCGTCCGAACACCAGAATCGGCACCAGAACGACCGGCACCAGAAGAATCACGAACGCCGATAACTTGAAGCTGGTCACCATCAGCATGACCAGGCCACCGATCAGGAGCAGAACATTGCGCAGGGCCATCGAAAGGCTCGAACCCACGACAGTCTGGAGAACCGAAGTATCGGTCGTCAGGCGCGAGAGCACCTCGCCGGTCCTGGTGATCTCGAAAAAGGACGGCGGCAGGGCGATGACGCGCTCAAACACATCACGCCTGAGATCGGCGACGACGCGCTCACCGATCCACGACACCAGATAAAACCGTGCAAAACTGGCACAAGCCAGCATCACGACGATCGCGATCAGGGCAAACAAGGCGCTATCGAGCAAATCGGTGTTGCCCCGCGACAGGCCGTAATCGATCAGGGTACGCAGCCCCGCACCCATCCCCAGCACGGTGAATGCCGCGATGAACAGGGCGACCAGGGCACCTGCAATCTGTTTCTTGTAGGGCAGTAGATAGGGCGCCAGGCGTCGCAGATGCGTAAAATCACGGCTGCGCGCACGTTCGCTCGCACCATCCTGGGGGCCGTTTTCCGGCGTCTTTCGTCTGGGCTTCAACACGGTCGCTGCTATATCAGTGGCTGGATGTGCCAACAAGCAATGCGCGGGCTTGCGCCGGGCGCGGCGCTCGACTATAACGCGCGCCTCATTTCCGGAGCCGCGTCATGAAAAGCGACATCCATCCCGACTATCA